>JAPLSK010000145.1 GCA_026398675.1 bacterium
AGGCGGTGTAGATGGCGGGACCGTCGTCCCAGGTTCTGAAGGATGTATCACCGTTCTGGAAACCGTTGAGCTCCCAGAAATGGGTGGCCACCGGGTTGCCCTTGTCGTCAACCTCGGTGAAGTGGACGTCGTAGCGCGGGCTGCAGAAGAGCCGCTCGCTGGGGGTGGCGGTGAACTCGATGTGGGAGGTGAGGCCGGGGACCATTGCCAGCTGGAGCGCTCCCCCGCGTAATGTGTCGAAGCTCGGGCCGAGGCGGTCCGAGGCGTCCGCGGCGTTGATCCGGACCAGGAACTGCAGGTTCGATCCCATGTCGCGGCGGACGTAGGGGACGAAGGCCACTTCGCTGTACTGGGAGGCGTCGTTGACGCGGATGATCCCCTTGTCGCCGAAGATGTTCATCGTGGTTGAGAGTTCGCCCGTGGTCTGTTTGGGGTGCTGCTTGGCGTCGTTCTGCATCAGGATGTATGCCCCGCCCCAGTACTTGGAGTCCTCTTCGTTGTCGGGGTAGCCCTTGAAGGCGTAAACCATGTCCTGGGGGATGGGACCGAGCTGGACGACGTGCATGTAAACCGCGCCGAGGCCGTCGGGGCAGCCCCTGATGTTGACGTCCTCGTTGGTCATATCGACCTCTACCCCGGAGACGACCTGCGCCCCGGTGAACTCGCGGGTGCCGTCGGGCTCCAGGTCGTTCACCTGGGGATACGCGACGGCGCTCGGCTCCGCCGGGAAGATGTATTCGCCGAAGGTTTGTCCGCCCGTGTTGAGGTCGTCAATGTAGAAGAAACCGTTGTTGTTGTCCGAGTTGCCGCTGCGGGCCGCGCTACGTATGCCGGTGAACCAGTTCCACTCGACGAAATTGCCGAAGGCGTAGGCCAGGGCGCCCATGTCGTCCTCGAACTCCATGTCGGGGTAGGCGTTGCGGAAGAGCTGGTCGTAGGCGTCGTTGAAGTCGTACTCGGTCCCCTCGGCGGTGCGCTGCTCGTAGTTCTCCCAGATCATGGTGATGGCGTTCTTCTGGTTCTCCTGGGTCTCCATGTAGGTGAGCAGCGCCGGGTCCTCGTAGAACAGGGACTCGATGTAGTGGTTCCAGATGGTGCCGTTGTACCAGCTCAGGAGCTTCTGGCGGGTGAGACCGACGTTGGGGACCGCCATGAAGGCGCCGAGGCGTTCACTCTGGTAGTCGTTGGCCAGGGGGTAGGCCCTCTCCTCGCTCCACACCGAGGTCTTTTCCTTGTGGTGGGAGGGGCTGTCCACGTCAATGCCGCCCTGGACGCCGTGGTGCAGCTCGTGGGCGGCGGTGGTCTTCTCCGCGTCCGAAAGCGAGTCGGGGTTAGCGTTGTTGTGGAAGGCCATGTGGAAGCTGGCGTCATCCTCGGGGGTCGCCTCGTAGTAGTAGTCGTACTGGCAGTAGGCCGAGACGCCCGGGAGCCCGTCCTCGCCCATGCTGCGGAAATAGGCGTCGAAGCGCTCCCAGTCCGCCTGGGTGTCGCCCTCACAGTAGCCGTAGTCGGCGCCCGCGGGATACCAGGTGCCGTCCTTGACCGGGTAGTCGAAGCCCAACCAAGCCTCGTCGGTGAAGAGCTTGAGGGAGGTCTCGAGACCCTCGCCCACGATCTCGACGATGTCGGGCACGCCGTTGGGGGGGTCTTCATCCTGGGGATACCACAGGGCGTGGGGTCCCACGCCGGCCCACCACATGCGGAAGTTACCCTCGGGGGTTTCGTAGTGGTGGATGTCGGGGGCGGGGATGTCGTAGCCGCGGATGGCGCCGGGAGTGCCCTCCTGGGTGGGCCGTCCGAGGTACAACTGAGCGTCGGCCAGGTCGCTCTCGTCAAAGAGCCCCTTGAGGACGCACATGTTGGCGTCGTAGATCAACATGGTACCGCAGACGCCGGCCAGGCTGTCCGAGCCCCGGTAGGCGTCGGGGATGCGGTCGGCGTCGCCGAAGGCGAGGTAGAGCTTGTAGAGGGCGTAGTCGGTGTAGGTGAGCTCGCCCCGCTCGTAGGCCGACCCGATCAGCTCGATGGTGGTCGGCGGGCTTGCCGTGTTGGCGAAAGCTCCAGCCGCCAGCACCAAGGCGATCAGAATGGCAAGGCCTTTGGTTCGCATTGAAAATCCCCTTTCTTGGAATAGCCGAAACGGGAAACGATGATAAGGAAGCTTACCGGCGGCCCACTTCACCCCGGGCGGTGAAGTCCGGTCACCAGCGGTTGAAAGAGGTAACGCGAAGGGTAGTAAATTCCATCCGGCATTTTACCACTAACGTTCGAGGCGCGTCAAGGCGCTCCCCCCCCCCAGAACGTGGGGTTTCCGGATTCGGGCGGAGGCTCGATATAGTCGGCGTTTCAGGGCGGGGACGCCGCGTTCCGGGCATCCGAGCCCGGGGGTCAAGCGCGCCCGGATTTTAAGGTAAAATAGACTTTTACCGCTTCAATCGGGGGGTGCGATGAGTTTCAGAGGATACGTGAGGCTGGCGCGGCCCTTCACCCTGCTGGCTCCATTCTTCGGCCTCGTCTGTTTCGCCCTGGTCGCCGCGGGCTCCCCCGTGGGCGGCGAGATCGGGCTCACCTGGGGCACGGCCGTAAAAATTCTCTTGGGCGCCCTGGCCGCGGCCACCCTCAACATGGCCTCCAACACGGTGAACCAGATCTTCGACCGGGAGATAGACGCGGTGAACAAGCCGACACGACCCCTGGTGACCGGCGAGGTGAAAATCCCGGGGGCGGTGGCGGCCTGCATCGCATTATATCTCGCGGCGATCGGCCTCTCGCTCCTGGTCAACCCGCGGTTTTTTATCATCGTTTGTATCACCTGCCTCGTGACCTACTCCTACTCGGGCCCCCCCACCAGGACGAAGCGCAACGCCTTCGCGGCCAACTTCACCATGGCGCTGCCCCGGGGAGGGCTTTTAGTCATCGCGGGCTGGAGCGCGGTGAAGCCCATCTGGTTCGCCGAGCCCTGGTTCATCGCCGCCGTTTTTTTCCTCTTCATCCTCGGGGCCTCGACCACCAAGGATTTCGCCGACATGGAGGGGGACGCCCGGTACGGCTGCCGGACCCTGCCCGTCATCTTCGGGGTGCGCCGGGCGGCGTGGATGATCGCACCCTTCTTCGTCGTCCCCTTCGGGTGCGTGTACCTCGGCCTGGCCCTGGGGATCCTCGAGGGCGACGCGACGGCCCTTTCCATCCTGGCCGGAATCCTCGTCCTCTGGGGGGCGTACATCGTGAGGCTCATCCTGCGGGACCCGAACCGCCTGGCCACGGAGAGCAACCACCCGTCGTGGAAGCACATGTACCTTCTCATGATCGTGAGCCAGGTCGGCTTCGCCGTGAGCTACCTGTTGTAAGATTCATGCCGATATGGCACGCCGCGGTGGCGGGACGACTTAATGGCAGGTGAACGCCCGGTGTCGGTTCCGGGATTCCGGGCCGCAGGCGGCCTCGATGCGCCCCACAAACAGTTCAATCACACCGCTCGCGGCGACAATCCCTCGAACCGAGCGCAGCGAGCTATGCCCCCGGCAAATATCCAGGCCCGTCGTCGCGGAGCCGGGATGCAACGCCCGGCGTTGCCGTTCAAGCACCCTTGAATCGATTCAATGTGCCGCTCGCGGCGACAACCCCTCGAACCGAGCGTAGCGAGCTATGCCCCCGGCAAATATCCATACCCGTCGTCGCGAAGCCGGGATGCAACGCCCCGCGTTGCCCCCCGCGAGGGACTGGTACGATAATTGCGCTAAACCACGGGCGAGGTGAGGGCGATGCGCACCGTGCTCCTGGCCGACGACAACCGTGAATGCCTCGATTCCCTGGCGCGGATGCTGAAACGCTGGGGTTGCAGGTTTCTGCCGGCCGTGGACGTCGCCGAGGCGCTGTGGCTTTTGGAAAAAACCCTGGTGGACCTCGCCATTCTGGACCTAGAAATGCCCCTCGGGGGCGGCCTCTCGGTGCTCCAGCGGATCCGCGTCAGCCTGCCCGGCCTCCCGGTGCTGATGCTGACCGGCTCGGCGACCCGGGAGTCGCTCCTGCGCGCGTACGCCGCCGGCGCCTACGGGTTTCTACCCAAGCCGGTGAGCGTGGACCTCTTGCGCCAGATGCTGGCCGAGGTCCTCACCACCCACATGCCGGCCCCGGTTCGGATGGGACCCGTATTCGTGTACGGGCCGGTAAAAGAAGGGACTGATAATGCGTAAAACCGCCTTCACGCTAGTTTTCCTCCTCGGGCTCGTCCTCTGTGCGCAGGCCCTGGATTCCATGGACATCCTGGCCCTTTTAAACGCCGGAGCCCGGGACGAAGTCCTCATTGACGCCATCGTAAAGACCGGCTCCAAGCCCATGTTCAGCGCCCAGGAAGTCACCCTGGTGGAAGATGAGTACAGCGTGGACGCGGAGCTCATGTACCTGTGCCTCCAGGGCGAACCGCTCTCGCGGGACCACGTGATAAACCTCGCCCGCATCGGTTTCGACGATGACTACTTCATCAAGCTCATCTCCTCACCGGGGATCAACTTCAAGGTCGAGACCGACGACTACATGGTCTACAGCAACCTGGGCATGGACGAGGACGTGCAGCGGGCGCTGACGACCGCGAAACCGGTCGGAGTGGTGGAGGTCGTGGAGATACCGGAGAAGGTCAACCTCAACATCGTCATCACCGGCGACGACTACCAGACCGGCGGCGGCAAGACTATCTACTTCTACATCCTGTGCGACGGGAAAGTGGTGCGCGAGATGATGGACGACAACATCGACATCATCATCGGCTCGGCCCGGTACAACAAGTTCATCTTCACCAGCTACACCGACCTGGTGGATTCGGGATCGCACACCATCGCCGTGGCGCTGGTGGCAACGGACCGCGGCAAGCCCTCCCAGAGCGAGATAAACTCCAACATCCTCTTCACGAAACGGATGGAAATCGGGGAGGGGTTCAACCAGCTCAACCTCCAGAGCCGGGTGATTCCGGGGACGGAATCCTACGAGCTCTTCGAGCGTTAGAAAAACACCCCCGCGGACGGATCCACCGCCCCGGGGTCGGCGAACTCCACGAGATACCGGAGGAAACACCCGTGTCCAAAGTAATCGGAATAGACCTGGGAACGACCAACTCCTGCGTGGCGGTGATGGAGGGCGGCGAGCCCACCGTCATCCCCAACGCCGAGGGCGGCCGCACCACCCCCAGCGTCGTCGCCTTCACCAAGGATTCCGAACGCCTGGTGGGGCCGGTCGCCAAGCGCCAGGCCATAACCAACCCCGACAACACCGTCTTCTCGATCAAGCGCTTCATGGGCCGCAAGTTCGAGGAGGTCACCGAGGAGATAAAGACCGTCCCCTTCAAGGTCATCCGGGCCAAGAACGGCGACGCCCAGGTTCAGATAGGCGATCAGACCTACACCCCGCCGGAAATCTCGGCCATGATTCTGCAGAAGATGCGGCAGACCGCCGAGGACTACCTGGGCGAGAAGGTGACCAAGGCCGTCGTCACCGTGCCGGCCTACTTCTCGGACTCCCAGCGCCAGGCCACCAAGGACGCCGGGAAAATCGCCGGCCTCGAGGTCCTGCGCATCGTCAACGAGCCCACGGCGGCCTCCCTGGCCTACGGCCTCGACAAGGGCACCGAGCACAAGACCATCGCCGTCTTCGACCTGGGCGGCGGCACCTTCGACGTCAGCGTCCTCGAGCTCGGCGACGGCGTCTTCGAGGTCAAGTCAACCAACGGCGACACCCACCTGGGCGGCGACGACTTCGACAAGCGGGTCATAGACTGGCTCGCCGACGAATTCAAGAAGGAGCAGGGGATAGACCTGCGCACCGACAAGATGGCGCTCCAGCGCCTCAAGGACGCCGCCGAGAAGGCCAAGTGCGAGCTCTCCACCGTCACCAGCACGCCCATCAACCTGCCATTCGTCACCGCCGACGCCTCGGGGCCCAAGCACCTGAACGTAGAGCTCACCCGGGCCAAGTTCGAGTCCCTGGTGGACGACCTGATCGAGCGCACCGTGGGGCCGTGCAAAAAGGCCATGGCGGACGCCGGCCTCAAGCCCGCCGACATCAACGAGGTAATTCTGGTCGGCGGCTCCACCCGCATCCCCGCCGTGCAGGCCAGGGTCAAGGAACTCTTCGAGCGCGAGCCGCACCGGGGCGTCCACCCCGACGAAGTGGTGGCCATAGGCGCCGCCATCCAGGCCGGCATCCTGGCCGGCGAGGTCACCGACATCCTCCTCTTGGACGTCACCCCGCTCTCACTGGGCATCGAGACCCTGGGCGGCGTGTTCACCCGGCTCATAGAACGCAACACCACCCTCCCGGTGCACAAGAGCCAGATATTCACCACCGCCGAGAACAACCAGACCACCGTGGAGGTCCACGTCCTGCAGGGCGAGCGCGAGATGGCCATGTACAACAAGACCATCGGGCGCTTCCACCTCACCGGCATCCCGTCGGCCATGCGCGGCGTGCCCCAGATCGAGGTCTCCTTCGATATAGACGCCAACGGCATCGTCAAGGTCTCGGCCAAGGACATGGCCACCGCCCAGCAGCAGGAGATAACCATCACCGCCTCCTCGGGGATCACCGACAGCGAGATAGACCAGATGGTCAAGGACGCCGAGAGCCACGCCGACGAGGACAAGAAGAAGCGCGAGGAGGTGGACCTGCGCAACCAGGCCGACTCCGCCGTCTACGGCGCGGAGAAGCTCCTGAAGGATATGGAGGGCAAGATCCCGGCCGACGACAAGGCCAAGGTCGAGGCCGCCATGGGGCGGGTCCGCGAGGCGCTTAAGGCCGACGATATCGCCGAGGTCCGGTCGGCCATGGAGGGGCTCAACGGCGCGTTGAACGAGCTCTCCACCAAGCTCTACCAGCAGGCGGGGTCGCAGCAGGGCCAGCCGGGCGGCGGCGCCGGTCAGGAGCCTGGAGGCCACGACCACGCCAGCGACGGTGCCGAAAGTAAGGACGACGTCGTGGACGCCGACTACGAGGTCCTCGACGACGACGACAAGAAGTAGACGAGGGACCGAGGCGACTGACGTATCCCCACGCCGGAGCGGAACGGCGTCACGTGATGGATTGAGGAGGTTCAATTGACGGCCGATGCCGAGAAGGATGAACAGCGCCGGTATGTCAGGGAGCACTACTCCCGCGTGGCCGAGGCGGGCTCGAGCTGCTGCGGACCGGCGCCCTCCTGCTGCACCCCCTCCGACCGGATGGGGTACGGAGTGGACGAGCTCGACGGTCTGCCCGAGGGAGCCGATATGGGTCTCGGATGCGGCAACCCCACGGCAATCGCCTCGCTCAAGCCCGGCGAGGTAGTACTTGACCTGGGCAGCGGCGGAGGGGTGGACTGCTTCCTGGCGGCCCGGCGGGTCGGAGATACCGGAAGGGTCATCGGTGTTGATATGACCCCCTCCATGGTCTCAAAGGCCCGGAGAAACGCCGGGAAGGCCGGCTACGCAAACGTCGAGTTCCGCCTGGGCGAGATCGAGCACCTGCCGGTCGGCGACGGGTCGGTGGACGTCATCCTGTCCAACTGCGTCGTCAACCTCTCCCCCGAGAAAGACCTGGTTTTCCAGGACGCCTACCGGGTGTTGAAACCGGGTGGTCGTCTGGCCGTTTCGGACATCGTGGCCCTCGAGCCGATCCCGGAAGGGCTTCGCCGGGATATGGCGGCCGTATCCAGTTGCATCGGCGGCGCGGTGAGCGTGGAGGAGATCGAGAGGGCGCTGACCGAGGCCGGTTTCACCGGGATCGAAATCCGGGTGAGCGAGGCGAGCCGGGAGTTCATCAAGGACTGGGCGCCGGGAACGGGGGCCGAGAAGTACATCGCCTCGGCCACTATTCAAGCGGTAAAACCCTCCGGGATATAGCTCCCCGCCGCCGTCCGCTGAACGGGTGCCTGGGTAAGATTTCCCCTCTCCCTCCGGGAGCGGCGCGCCGACGGGGCCGGGGTGAGGGCTTCATCATGTCCCCTCTCCCCTTTGGGGAGAGGGTTAGGGTGAGGGGCGGAAGGTGAGGGCCGTCTAATATAAACGCGTCGGCCCGCGGGCGACCGCGGAGGGTCGCCCCTACGCCATCGCAATCCGCGAGGTACGGGTCCTGGGTGAGGGGTTCCTTTATCGGGGGCGGGTCGGCGGGCCCGCCCTTCAACCGACCTGATTGACGGGCGGAAATAATCTATACTGAGTAAAACTCGACCGGGTCCGAGACCCGAACAAATTCCACGCACCCCAAAGGCGGAGCAATGCAGCACGAGATTCGCGGCGCCCTGATGAAGGCGATTCAGGACACCAAGGGCGCGTTCGCCACCGTTCTCTTCGAGATGACCGGCATCATGGTGGACAAGGTGGACGTCAGCGGCCGCTTCAACGTGGATAACGCCGCCATGTCCTACATCGGCGTACTCCTCGCCGCCCGGAAGGCCTCCCTGGACTCCGGCGGCGACGGCCAAATCACCAACATCATCGTCACCTCGAACATGACCCACGTCGTCTTCGCCCCCCTGTCGGAAAACTACCTGGTCGGGATGGGGGTCTTCATCGGGGGCAACCTGGGCCAGGCGCTCTTGACCATGCGCCGCCTGAAGGATTACCTCGGACCCCTCATCGAGGGACATGGAGCAGATAAGAAAACCTGAGC
>JAPLSK010000146.1 GCA_026398675.1 bacterium
CGTACTGCCGGTTCTCCAGGTATTTGTGACCGGCCGCCACGTGGGTTTCCGGCGTGTCCATGGCGGTTTCGCCCTTCTTGCAACCCGCCGAGAATAAGACCAGGGCGATGATGGCAAACCCTATAAGTAGCTTTTTCATCGTAATCCCTTCATCTGTACTTGGAGGGCAAGGGGTTTCGCTAGGGCGTTACTCGCTTTGCTCGTTTTGCCAAAGGCATAGCTCGCTTCGCTCGGTTAAACCCCTTGTCTCCTCCGGTAAGTTGTTTAAAGGACTATCGTCACCCGGCAATCGGAGATACCGCTCACGTAAGGTATCTTTGTGCCGTCGGGGTTGGTGATGACGAGGTCGCACTTGGCGGCGCCGGAAACGCTCACGGCTCGGATGACCATGGGGTTGGTACCGACGCGGTCTCCGCCGCGGGCCTCGTCAACGCTGCGCGCGTATCCCACGATGCCCACGGAGACGGCGTAATCGCGGCTGACGTTCATCGGGCCGTAGAGCACGTCGCCGGACTGGTTGACGATTTTCGGGCTCATGGCGGGCATGGCGCCCAGACCCGAGGCGTCTATGATCAGTCCGGTGCTCTCGCCGCCGCCGGGATGGACCGTGGTGTTGTAGGGATCGGTCAGGACGGCGTCGGCCAACTGGCCGTCCAGGCTGATGGCGAAGGTGCGCTCGATGGAGCCGTCGCTCATGTAGCGGGGGCTGCCCACCTCGTACGCGCCCTGAACGACGCCGGAGACGCGGGCGATGATGGTGTCGTCCACCGTCTCGAAGTTCTGGATGGTGGTTGTCGAGTTAATCTGGACCCCCTTGACCTGTTCGAGGAGGTCACGGAGTGCGACTATCTTGGCGGCGCGCATGGCGTTGGCGCGCTCCCGGGCGGCGTTGACCGGGTTGTCGGAAACGACGCCGATGCCGGTGGCCGAGATGGTCCGCTCGCCCCAGTTCGTGATGCCCGCGCCCCCCCTGTCCTGGGGTGTCTGCGGCTCGTAGGTCGTGCGCTGGATGCCGGCCCAATCCTGTGCCAGGACCAGGACCGGGAGAAGCACCAAAAGCGCGAAAATCTTCCTCATCTCTACCCTCCTAGGTGGCTTCAGCTCGGCTCACACGGGGCCGAGCTTCGGCATTTTAAGAAAATTTTGGTAGAACGTTGCCTTGCGCTCAAATTGGATAAGTATAGCAGGAACCGGAGCCCTTTACAATACGGATTTGAAATCGCTTTACATGGCGCCGGAGCTATGATATAAAGGATTGCAGGCGGGGTTAATTCAGCGGTAGAATGTCAGCTTCCCAAGCTGAACGTCGCCGGTTCGATCCCGGTACCCCGCTCCAGCCCGCCGCTGCGCCGCCTCGGCGGCTTTTTGCTGACCGGAGGGGATTGGGTAAATACCCCCACGAGGAGGGAAAGGTTCCCTTCGACCGGCCCAAGACCAACCGCGGGCTCGGTCTGCCGCGCTGGTTCTGCGTCCTCGACTACTTCTTCCTCCTCCGCCCGATGATCCTCATCCCAGTTTGGCTCTTCCTGCTCCTGGGCCACTACCACGCCCTGGACTTAATCAGCGCCTACCGCTGGCTCGACCAGCTCTACCCCGCCCCGGACCTCGCCCTCGTCTTCGTCGCCTTTTCCCTCCTCGTCGGCGGCATCTACGTCAACAACCAGATTCACGACTGCGAGACCGACCGGCGCAACCGCAAGCTCTACTTAATCTGCGACGGCTACATCGCCCTTAAAAAGGCCTGGATGTACCAGGGGATACTCCAGGCCCTGGCCCTGGTGAGCTGCCTGTGGTTCTGGAACTCCGGCTACCTATGGGTCATCCTGGCGAGCATCCTGTTGGGCTTCCTCTACAACACGCCGCCCTTCAAGCTCAAGGGGCGGCCGGTGATGGACATCCTGGCCAACGGGCTCGGGAACGGATTCTTGAACGTGGCGGTGGGCTTCGTGGTCGTCCTGCCCCTCACCTGGGGTTTTTCGACAGTCTGCCTGCCCTACGTCCTCGCCGTGGGAGCCGTCTTCGCCAACACCACGGCGGTGGACACCGAGGGCGACGCCGAGTCCGGCGAGCGTACCTCCTCCGTGGTTTTCGGTGTCCGGGCGGTGGCCTGGATCGCCCTGGGTCTGATGGCGGGCTGCGTGGCCCTGGCCGCCCTGTGGGGCGTCTGGCCGGCGCTCATCGCCGGAGGAGTCAGCCTGCCGTTCTTCATCCCGGCGCTCACGGCCAAGCGTAAATGGCTAAAGCTTTCCTACACGGCTACGACGGGTGTCTTCGCCCTGGCGGCCGCCGCGCTCTTCCCCTGGTTCCTGCCCTTCCTCATCCTCGTGCTGACGCTCACCCGCTACTACTACCGGCGCAAGTTCGGCCTGAAGTACCCCTGACCGTCCGGTCTGTGTCGTTCATCGGGGAGCAGCCGCGTCCGCGCCTTGAAGAAACGGTTCGGTGACACATCGTTGGAATACGCGAGTGGCTGAAGTCTCGGTCTCCATTTATTAATGTAGTGTTTTAGTTATCCGCCGCGTCCGGCTGAAAAAAAGGGACGCCCCTACGGGGGCGGGTGGGCGGTCCATCCAATATAAAATGTGGGGCGATGGCCCCTTGTCCGTCATCTTAAAAAAAAACCACTCATCTCTTTCCACTTAGCCGTGCAATCCTCATTCACGGCTTAACCGGGGGCGTACTTCGTCTTGGGCTGTCGTAAAAGTCCGCGGGCGGTCCGGATAAAATAACCCCCCCTTTTGATATATGCAAAGGGACGCCCCGACGGGCGCCCCACTTTGTTTGTTAGTCACGGTCATTCCATGCGCAGCAGCGCCTCCCGGGCCGACTGGGCCACGGTATCGTCCGCGTCCGCAGTCAGCTTGTCCAGGTAGGGCTTGGCCTCGGGGACGGCCATCTCGCCCAGGGCGATGGCCACGGCCTGGCGCACTTCGGGGCGCTCGTCGGCGGCCAAGGCCGCCACATCCGAGAAGGCCACGGCGGGCATCTTACCCAGGGCCACGGCGGCGTTCTCCCGCAGAACCTTGATCTCCTGCGTCAGGTTTTCCAGGAGCTTCGGCAGGGCCGCCAGTTGCAGGTCCCGGTTCTGAGTGTAGCTGAAGAACCAGATGGCGAAGGCGCGGAGCTTGGGGTCGGGGTCCGACAGCCTTGCCAACAGGAGCGTCGTCGCCGGGGCGCCGTTGGCCTCGAGCATGTCCGCCGCGGTCTCGCGTATGTCCGAATACTTCAGGGCGTCGAAGAGCGCGGCGATAGCATTGGAGGTGCCGATGCGCCCCAGGGACTGCAGGGCGACCTTCTTGACGTCCGGCCCGGCGTATTCGGAGGTGTCGGCCAGGATGTCCACCAGGGCCGTGGTGGCCTCGGTGATGCCCAGGTAGCCCAGATAGTGGGTGCACATCACCTGCAGGGCCTTGTCCTCGCTCTCGCGTTTGGTAATGAGGGCGTTGATGGCGTCCAGCCTAAGTTGGCCGAAGACGCGCTGTGTGACATCCAGCGCCGCGTTGGAGGCGGAATCGGCCCGGAGGGTCTCCAGGTACGTGGGGGGCGGCGTTTGAAGCGCCTGGAGGCTCAGGGTTATGTATTTACGCGGGATGGCGTTCTCGTTGCCGATGCGGTTCAAAAAGCGCCCCACGCTGTCTATCTTCGTGTCAACGAAATCATCGGCCGGGTTGGGCGTGAAACCTTGGATGGTGGCGGCGACCTCTTCGTAAAGGGGCATCTTCGGATTGGCGAAGGCGAGCATGGCCTTGTAGAAGCTCTCCCGTTCGTACTCGGCGAGGGTGGCGTTCAGGGGGCCGACGGCCGGTTGGCCGATGGCCACCAGGACGCGACTGGCCGCGGTGCGCCTATCCTCGGCCACGGTGTAGAGAGCCGTGTCGTCCAGCTCCTCGGGCACGAAGCCCAGGGCGCGGACCAGAGGCTGCACCGCCTGTTCGCCGAACTGGACCAGGCTGCGTCCAGCCTGGCGGCGCACCTCCGGGTCGGGATCGTCGAGAGCCTTGACCAGAATATCGATGGAGTCGGGATTTTGGAAGAAGCCGAGCCCGCCCGCGGCTTTGGCCCGGATTCGCGGATCCTCCGCCTCGTCCTCCAGAACGCGGTGCAGATGGGCTACCGCCTCCGGGTCGCCGGTGGCGATCAGGTCGTCCACCGCCGCCAGTCGCACTTCCGGGGCGTTGCCCTTGTTCTCCAGGTCGGCCGCCGCGCCGGAAAGGCTGGGTCCGCCGCAACCCGTGAATACTAAAACGAGCGCCGCCGCCAGAACCAGACACCGCGCCATGGATGCTCCTTGGGGAAGATGAAAGTTGACCGGATAAAGCTACCACAACGCGGAACCGATGTAAAGTCTCGCCGCCCTCGGCGGGATTGTAAAAAAAACATCCCCCGGTCTTCGGGTATAATCCCCCTGGATGAGAAAGGCGACGCTTCACATTCTGCTCCTCTTCGTCGCGACGATCCAGGCGGCCGACACCCCGGCGGTCTTCACCATCGCCCGGCTGCACTACGGCGGCGGCGGAGATTGGTACTCCGACCCAAGCTCCCTGCCCAACCTGTTGAAATTCCTCCGCGACTCCACCGGGATGGAGGCCGCCTCCGACGAGGTCGTGGTGGAGCCCGCGGCCCCCGAGCTCTTCGACTACCCCTACCTCTACCTCACCGGCCACGGCAACGTCAGCTTCACCCCGCTTGAGCTGGAGCAGCTCCGGCGCTACCTGGACGGGGGCGGCTTCCTCCATATAGACGACAACTACGGCCTGGACATCTACATCCGCCGCGAAATTTTACGGCTCTACCCCGACGAGGAACTCGTCCTGCTCCCCTTCGACCACCCCATCTACCACTGCTTCTACGACTTCCCCCAAGGATTGCCCAAGGTCCACGAGCACGACGGCGAGCCGCCCCAGGGCTACGGCATCTTCCGGAACGGCCGGCTCGTCCTCTTCTACACCCACGAGTGCGACCTGGGCGACGGTTGGGAGGATCCCGAGGTGCACAAGGACCCCCCGGAAATACGCGAGGCGGCCCTCAAGATGGGCGTCAACATTATTATCTACGCCCTTACCCACTGAGTCTAAAGGATACGCCATGCCCGCCGTAAAACCAGAAGAAATCTGCCCCATCTGCGGCCGACGGCTCTCCGACGCCGAGCTGGTGCCGGGGGTGGCTGTACGTCCCAGCCTGGTGAAGCTCATCCAGAAGGACCACCCCGACTGGGACCCGTCCCAGCCCATCTGCAACGACGACCTCAACCGCTAC
>JAPLSK010000147.1 GCA_026398675.1 bacterium
ACGTTAATTAACAGGCAGGGTTGAAGGTCAGATATCGAACTTGTTGATGGTCAGGCCCGTCAGCATCTTCGGGTAAAAGTCGGTGGATTTCTGCGGCATGCGCTCGCCGGCGCCGGCCACCTCGGCCACCTGCTCCGGACGCGTCGGGTTCATCAAGAAGCACATCTGCATCTCGCCCGAATGCACCCGCTGGATGGCATTGCGCGCGTCCCGGGCGTAAACCACGTTCGTCTGCTTCGTCAGCGCCTCGGCGTCAATTCCCAGGATTTTCTCCAGCACCAGGCCGTGGAGCACCGCCACGTCCAGGCCCTTGTATCCCTTCGAGAACTTTTTCCCGAAGAACTCGTCCACCGCCTTGTTCCGGGCCAGGGTCAGCACGTAGCACTCCTCCTCGATCTCGCCCAGAACCAGGCCGAAGGCCGTCTTGTGCTCCGCGTACTCCTCGGCCATGACGTCCAGCATCTCATCCTCGCCGCCGCCGGTCATGGGGATGACCCGAATCTCGAAGTCCTTCTCCAGCGCCGCAATGAGCCGGATCGGGTCGGCAACTCCTGCGGCCAGGGAGTGGATGAGCCGGTGGGTGGCGAAGACGGTGAGCCCCTTGGAGTACATGTTGACGAAGGCCATCATCCCCTTGTCCACGGCGCCGAGCCCCAAGCCCGCCTTCCCCTTGGCGGTCATCTCGTTCATGTAGTTGACCGCGGTTTCATAGCGATGATGCCCGTCGGCGATGAAGAGGTCCAACGGCTCCAAGATTGCCTGGAGCTTGGAAATCACGCCTTCGTCGGTGATGAGCCACACGCGGTGGACGGCCCCGAAGTCGTCGCTGACCTCCAGGTCCGGCTTCCTCCCCCGCTTGGCCCCCTCGAGCAGCCGGTCCGAGGCCATCTCCCGGTCTGGGTAGAGCATGAAGATGAGGCCGAAGCTGGCGCCGGTGGCGCGGGTCAGGTTCAGCCGGTCGGCCTTGGGGCCGGCCAGGGTCGTTTCGTGCGGCTTGACGTGACCCTTGGAGAAGTCCTCGATCTGCGCCGTGGCGATGAAGCCGCCGCGGACGCGGGTCTCGCCTCCGGGGCCTTCGTACTCGATGTCGTAGGCGTAGATTGCCGGTTTGCCGTCCCGCGCCAGCACGCTCTCGGCAATCATCTTCCGGAAAAGCTCCGCCGCCCGCTGGTAGGTGTTGGTGCCGTCGGCCGGACCCTCGTCGCTTTTAATTATCCGGGCGATGTTCCACTCGCTGCGCGCGTAGTACTCGGTCCGCAGGTCGTCCTTGATTTTATCGTAGGGCTGGGTGACCAGGTTCTTCAGGTCTCCGGCCTTCGCCGTGAACCGGTGAGCCTGGAAGGGGAATATCTTGGCCATGGAGTACCTCTCCTTCGCGTGATTGACGATCCAGCGCGTGGAAATCGAGGGCAATCTTATTGACCCCGCCGGGAGATGTCAACCGCCGCCCGATGATGCAACCCCCTGCAATCCAAGGAGACAAGGGGTTTTGCCAGAGGCATAGCTCGCTTCGCTCGGTTAAACCCCTTGTCTTATCCCATGCCTAACATAATTTCGGTGGACGTTTTTTTCGTAAAGGGCGATACCGGATTCGAAGGGGCCGGCCCTTTTTGCCTTGGTCATAAAAAAACGCCGGTCGCGGTAACCGCCGTTTTATAGTTGTTTGGTGGGCGATACTGGATTCGAACCAGTGACTTCTGCTCTGTGAAAGCAGCGCTCTAACCAGCTGAGCCAATCGCCCTCAACCCCCCCAACCCCCCCATCTTGGGGGGGCACAGTCGCGGGGGGAGTTTATTTCAATTTGATAATTACCGCCGCGTGCGACGCGTATTAATAATTCCTCTGTTGTACCCCCCAACCCCCCATCTTGGGGGGGCACAGTCGCGGGGGGAGTTTATTTCAATTCGATAATTACCGCCGCGTGCGGGGCGTATTAATAATTCCTCAGTTGTACCACCCAACCCTCCCTCTTGGGAGGGCAACCTCGCGGGGGGAGTTGTTTCTTTTTTCTCGTCTGCCCCGCGCGCATATCTCCAGAAACTTCTCGGGGTGGAAACGCGCGGGCGAACTCCGGTCGCCGCTCCTCCCGGACGACCCCGCGGGCTGGTGGGCCCACCAGGACTCGAACCTGGGACTAACCGGTTATGAGCCGGTGGCTCTGACCAGCTGAGCTATGGGCCCACTGAAAGGCAGATAATGATAGGGGCAGACGGCGAGGGGTGTCAAGGGGAAATTGGTTGCGGTGAGCCACGATGGTGTGCTAAAATGCCCCGCCTACATGCAACCCCGGCGGTGCTCCGGCACTGCTCACGAGATGTGCGCTAGAGCGCGGGAAGGTTGAGATGAAACGGGTTACTTTACAAGCCGAGATACGTGAGGTCAGCGGCAAGGGTGGCGCTCGTAAGCTCCGCAGCACCGGTCTTGTGCCGGCCATCATTTACGGCAACGAGGTCGCGGAAACCATCCACATCGCCATAGACTCAAAGGTCCTGATCCATTCCGTGCGGCCCCACGAGGCGCACAACTTCATCGTGGATCTCGAGGTCGAAAAAAAGGTCTACTCGACCATCATCGCCGAGATCCAGCAGGACCCCGTGAACGATGAACCCCTCCACGTGGACTTCTACCGCATCTCCATGGACAAGCCGATCCACACCACGATTCCCATCAATCTTATCGGTTCCTCTCCGGGGGTGAAGGAGGGCGGCATGCTGGAGCACACCCTACGCGAGATGAGCATCTCCTGCTTGCCCGGCAATCTGCCCGACTTCATCGAGGTGGACGTTTCCAACCTCAACCTGGACGAGTCAATCCACGTCTCCGACCTTCAGCTCCAAACCGGCGTAGAGTTCCTCACCGAGGAGCACGACACGGTGGTCCATGTTCGTCGGCCGCGCCTGATCACCGAGGAGGAGGCCGCCGTGGTCGTCGAGGGTGAGGAGGTTCCCGTCGAGGGCGAGGAGGGCGCCGCCGAGGAAGAGGCGGCGGAGTAAGTGCTCGTCGTCGGTCTGGGCAATCCCGGCGAACGCTACGCCGAAACCCCCCACAATCTGGGCTTCATGGCGGTGGACGAGTTGGCCCGCCGCGGCAGGCTCAGTAGCTGGCGACGGGTGTGCGAGAGCCTGACCGGCAAAATTTCCCTCGCCGGGCGGCGGCTCTTCTTGTGTAAGCCACAGACCTTCATGAACCTTTCGGGACGGTCGGTGGCCTGCCTTTTACGCGAGACCGACACTCCACCCGAGGGGTCGTTGGTCATCTGCGACGACGTGAACATCCCCTTCGGCGAGCTCCGGATACGCCCGTCCGGCGGCTCTGGAGGCCACAACGGCTTGGAGGATATCGTCGCCCACGTCGGCGAGAATTTTCCCCGGTTGCGCATCGGGTGCGGACCGGCCCCCGAGTGGGTGAACCTGGCGGAGTTCGTCCTTTCGCCCTTCTCCGGGGAGCGCCTTCTCGAGGTCGCCGGGGTTCTCGACCGGGTGGTGGAGGGATTGATCCTCCTGGAGCGGGAGGGTTGGCAGAGGACCATGGCCCGGGTGAACGCCCGGATGCAGGGTGAGGACGGCTCGTCGGATAACGAAACCGAAACGTAGACGACTTGGGAAATGGAGTTGGTATGTTTCTGGCTTGGCCCGTGATCGGCGGTTCGCTGGCCCTCGTATTCGTGGTCATCTTCGCGGTTGGCGTCCTGCGCAAGCCGCAGGGCACGCCTGCGATGGTCACCATTTCCAATCAGATCCGCCGCGGAGCGCAGGCTTTCCTGAGCCGCGAGTACCGCACCGTGGGGCTCATCATCCTCCTCCTCGGGTGTGGGATGGCCTTCACCGGCCTGGGCTGGCGCACGGCGGTCTCCTTCGCCTTCGGGGCGCTGGTCAGCGCGGGGGCGGGCTTCATCGGCATGTCCATCGCGACGCGGGCCAACTCCCGCACGACCTACGCCGCCCAGGAAGGTATCAAACCGGCCCTCGGCATCGCCATCTCCGGCGGCGCCGTGATGGGGCTCTCCGTGGTCGGCCTGTCGCTTCTGGGGCTGGCCGGGGTCATCTGGCTCTTCGCCCCGGACATCTTCACCGGTGGGAAGGTGGAGCAGGCCGAGCTGTTGC
>JAPLSK010000148.1 GCA_026398675.1 bacterium
AGCCGAAGACGAAGCCGAAGACGCTCACCCCCAAAAGGACCAGGGGGACAATGTTCACCCCGAGGAAGAAGGCGATGCCGCCCGCGGAGAGGGAGCCCTGGTGGGTGACGAAGTGGCTCTTGAGGACCCCGCCCAGGAAGCGGAAAAAGCCCCGGACGCCGGCCCAAATTTGAGCCGGTTTCGGGATGCGCCGGAGGAGGTCGCGGAAGCTGTTGGCGGGGGTGTGGGGCATGGGCTTTTCTTTAGTAGGAGGGGACGAGGGTCAGGCCGGCCCCGTTCTCGGCCTCCCAGCGGCGCACCTCGAGGGTTATCTCACCGGTCAGGGCGGCCACCGCGCGGCGGTTGGCCTCCTCGGCCGCCTGCCCGGCGTTGTAGACGTTGCCGAGGTAGAACCCGGCGCCGATGAAGCCGGCCAGGGCGGCGGCGGGAATCTCCCCCTCCTCGGCGGCCCACCACGTGGCCCCGATCCAAAGAGCGTTGGTGGTCAGCGCCAGGACGCCGTCCCAGAAGTCACCCGCGATGACCTGCCCCAGTCCCGGAACGAGGGCCGAGGCCAGGGAGGCGAAGCCGGGGTTGACCCGGGGCAGCTCCGTCCGTCGGGCGGCGATTTTGGCCAGGGCGCCGCCCAGCGCGCCCGCGGGCTCGCCCGGGAAATCGGTGGCGGCCCGGGCGAATTCACCCTCGGCCGATTCCAGCTCCCAGGTGGGCAGGTAGGTCAGACCGCACAGAATCCGCGCCCGGCCCGAGCTCGGCTGCGGGGGGGACTCGGAGGCCAGCTCCTCCAGCTCCCACCGCGCGTCGGCGTAATCGCGCCCCAGGGCCAGCGAACGGCCCAGGGCCAGCCGCACCGTGGGGACGAGGTCGCTGGAGGGGTAATCGGCCAGAAACTGCCGGTAGGTGGAGGAGGCGACGCCGTACTGCCCCGCCCCGTCGTAGGCCAGGCCGACGCCGAAGGCCGCGTCGTCGGTCAGGGGGCTGGACGGGAAGAAATGCAAGAGACGCTCGTACTCCAGCACCGCCTTGAAAAACTCGCCCCGCCCGTAGAGCTCTTCGGCGAAAGCGAGCTGCCCCTCGTCGGTGAGGGTCAACTCCGCCGCCGGAGCGAGGGTGAACAGGAGTAAAAATACGATGACCGCTCTTCTCACGGCACGGGGTCCCAGAGGTGTCCGCGCGCCTCCCGGGCGAAGACGGTGAAGTTCAGCGGTTCCCAGGCGCCGCAGGCCTCGAAGCGCGGGTAACCGTAGGCCTCGAGGACGGCGCCGTAATCGTAGAGAAGGACCGGGTAGCGCGCCGGCGGGATGTGGTTGTTGCAGCGCAGGAGCCGCCCGAAGGCCAGGACCACGCCCTTCGCGGGGCCGTGCGCGGAAACCGCCCCGTAGGCGTAGTTCGAGCAGGTGGGCTCGTAGCGGCAGAAGGAGGCGTTCTGCCCCGTGAGCCAGTACCTCCACAGCCCGAAGAGCGGGGCGAGCGCCTGATGTAAAAATCCATCCGAGCCGCCGGCGGCGGCGTGAACGTCGGCCAGGCCGAGGCGGACCGGACCCGGCGTCTCGGCGAACCCGCCCTCGGGCGGGGCGTAGGGGCCCTGAGCCGCGCAGAACGCAACCAGAACCACCAACAAAACTCGGACCGTTCCAGCCATCCCGTCACCTTCCCGCCGGACCGTCACCCCTTGGCCAAGTATACCAGACCCCGCCCTCCGGTGGCGCGCGGGGACTCTTCCTGGTATAATACGCGGGCTCCGAACCCTCGCTTTTCGCGCACCCTAGAAGAGTCGCATGTTCAACAAGATGCTCATCGCCAACCGCGGCGAGGTGGCTCTACGGATTATCCGCGCCGCCCGAGAGCTCGGCATCCGCACGGTGGCGGTTTACTCCGAGGCCGACCGCGGCGCGCCCCACACCCGCGAGGCCGACGAGGCCATCTGCATCGGACCGCCGCCTCCCGCCAAGAGCTACCTCTCCATCCCCCGCATCATCGCCACCGCGGAAATCACCGACGCCGACGCCATCCACCCCGGCTACGGCTTTCTGGCGGAGAACCCGCACTTCGCGGAAATCTGCGAGGCCTGCCGCGTCACCTTCATCGGCCCCTCGCCCCGCACCATCACCATGATGGGCAACAAGGCCACCGCCCGCAAGACCATGATAGCAGCGGGTGTGCCGGTAGTCCCCGGCTCCGAGGGCGTGATCAAGACCGCCGACGAGGCGGCGTCGGTCGCCGAGGAAATCGAGTACCCGGTCATCGTGAAGGCGGTGGCGGGTGGCGGCGGGCGAGGGATGCGCATCGCCCACACCCCCGTGGCCCTCCTCGGCGCCTTCACCACCGCCCAGACCGAGGCCGAGAACGCCTTCGGTGACGGCAGCGTCTACATCGAGAAGTACGTCGTCAAGCCCCGGCACGTCGAAATTCAGATCGCCGGGGACCGCCACGGCAACGTGGTACACCTGGGCGAGCGCGACTGCTCCATCCAGCGCCGCCACCAGAAGCTCCTCGAGGAATCCCCCAGCCCCGCCGTGGACGCCCTGCTGCGTCAACGGATGGGCGAGGCCGCCGTGAACGCCGCCCAGGCCGCACTTTACCACTCCGCCGGCACCGTCGAGTTCCTCCTCGAAGCGGGCGGCAACTTCTACTTCATGGAGATGAACACCCGCATCCAGGTCGAGCACCCCGTCACCGAGATGCTCACCGGCACCGACCTCGTCCGCGAGCAGATTCTCATCGCCTCCGGGGAGAAGCTCTCCTGGACCCAGGAGGAGATAACCTTCTCCGGCCACGTCATCGAGTGCCGCATCAACGCCGAGGACCCCTTGAGGAATTTCACCCCCAACCCCGGCACCATCACCGACTACAAGGCCCCGACCGGGGAGGGCGTCCGCGTGGACACCTACGCCGAGCCCGGCGCCAATGTCAGCCCGTACTACGATTCGCTGGTGGCCAAGCTCATCGTCAAGGGCGCCGACCGCGCCGACTGCATCGCCAGGATGCGCAAGGCCCTCGGCGAGATCGTCATAGACGGCATCCAGACCACCATCCCCTTCCACCAGGCGCTCCTGGACAACCCCCGCTTCCAGAAGGGCGACTACGACACCGGCTTCCTGGAGGAAGAGAAGATCATCTGATTTTGGGGGCAAGGGGTTTTCCCGGGGGGCCCATATAAAACCCCTTGTCTCCTCCTGAGGTGGGTGATGCGGCTCTTCAAGCGCGCCGGGCAGAAAGGTGAGAGTGTACTATCGGATATTGAACGGATATTGAATTGCAAGGATACTAAAGGATTAACGAAGTATTTTAGGAGTAGATTAATTTGAAGAATGACCTCAAACAAATTGATTTTCTATCTGAAGATTATATAACTCGTCTTAATAATGTAGGTTATGTTGTGGAATTTGCTGATATTGATGGGGTGACTTATTTAAATGGAACAGAATCACCGATACATAATTGGTTTAGATTAACACCAAGTTACTCACCAGAGTTAGTAAATTTCTTTATTGATATTTTTAAATGTAATAGCAATACACTTGTATGCGACCCTTTCCTTGGGAAGGGCACAACAGCAATCGAATTAAAAAAGAGGGGTATCCCCTATGTTGGTATAGAAATTAACCCGTTATTGAAAGAGGCTTCTGAGTGTTGTTTAATGTGGGATATTAGTTTAAGTGAGCTATGTAGTAATAGCATTCTATATCTTAATAAATTACGTGCTCTTATATTAGGCCATAAGAAGGATTCGCTGGAATTAGTTGTAACTAAATATAATATCTCGATTCCATCTATATATAATGTTTATCGCTGGTGGCGAAAATCAGTTCTAAAAGAGTTACTGCTTGCTAAGTATCTATTTACAAAATTGGAAGATAAACGCTTTCAAAAAATCCTGTGGGTTATACTAGCTGATGTTTCATTGAGTTGTGCAAATATCCATCGCAATCATCCAACGATTACTTTTGATGACGATAATAATAATAGAGTGATTGATGTCTTTGCTACCATTGAAGTAAAACTACAAACCGCATATAATGATGTAGAACACATAAAAAAAGAGTACCAAAATACAAGCGAAGGTGATATTATTTGTGGAGATAGCGTATTTATTGACAGTTATTTACATCAGAAAATAAACACAATTATTACATCTCCTCCATACCCGAATAGATTTAGCTATGTGCATCAAACAAGACCGCAACTCTTTTTTCTGGATTTATTCAATAATCCTATACAATCATCTGATCTCGATTTACAATCTATCGGTGGTACATGGGGAGTAGCGACATCTATCTTAGAGAGAGATCATATAATGCCTAATAAGGGTACAGAACGGATACTCAAAGACATTGAGCAGTTAAGAACTAGAAGCAATCTAATGTGTAATTACGCACTTAAGTATTTCAATATGTTAGATACGCATATTGTTAATTTAAAGAACGTTATAGTTCCAGGATTTAGAGGGGCTTACGTTGTCGGTAATTCTCGACTAAAAGGTGTTGAGATTTACACAGATACAATACTAGCTAGATTGTTTGAATTACATGATTTTACAGTAGATAAAATTTATATACTGAGAAAAAGAGGAGGAAGAAAGGAACTTTATGAGACAGCTATTTGCGTGTCTAATTAAACATCAGAAAAATTTTATCAATATGTTTTCTAATAAGTTCCTTTTCCTGTTTTAAGAAGTTAAGAAGATTGAAGCCAGATAGCTTTGTGACAAAATCAAATGATTTTTTTCCTTCAAACAGATTCCAACTTTTTTTCAATCTAGCTACAGGGCTTTCTAGTGATGTATTGCAAAAAATCAGCATTATTGGTTCATATTTTAATAGTTTTAATGCGAATGCCATATTCTCGTCGGCTTGAATCCTTTTTGAATCCCCAATTTGATAACAAGAGCGTACTTCAAATACTATTCCTTGCACATTGGGATTTTTAGTGAGTTTAACCAATTTTGCCTTAGTACAACCAGAATAATTATCAAACCTAATTAAACCATCTGTTGACCTTTCTTGATCTTTATCATCAATTTTAATAGTAACTTTAAACTTCAAATCTCCTGGTGGTACTGATAATTTATGTTCTAAAATAATATGAAACATTTCCTCATACAAATCACCCAGTTTCTTGTGAAGACTTGTTATTAGATTACCACTAATTCTAGCCTTTAAGTACATCTCGTTATTTAAGAAAAATGGATAAAAAGCAGGGTCATTTTGAAGTTTTAATAAAAAATCTTCCATGGTATTAATGTCATCCCATTTTTTAAAGGGATCAAAATCAGTTACTTTTTGTAAATGTTTTTCCAAAGCACTGCGCAGTTTAGCAATCACAATTAAACCCCTTAAAAAAAGCCGTTAGACTAATATCCAGGGCGTTAGTAAACTTCTTGATGTTACCTAAAGAAAGGTTTCTCTTACCTCTCTCAACTAAACTTATGTAGGTCTGGTCAAATCCTGTTAGCTCTGACAATTGTAATTGAGTTAATCCTTTCTCTGTCCTAAGCTCTTTGATCCGTAAACCAAACTGTCGAAGAAGTTCTTTTGTGTCCATCCCCTACTCCTTTACCGTGAAGAACGTATTAAAAATGTACGAACTAAGTAAACAGACAAAGAGTCATATTTGCAAACAGCATAAGACTAAAAGGCTACTCCTTGGAAATAAACCAAGTCTGAGCTCTACCGCAACCGTGTAGACCGTCTTGTCAATGAGCTTTACAATTTGATCAAAGAAAGAGATAAAAATCGTTGAAGATGCGACAAGGAGTAATTGATGCGCGTTGACGTGGCACTGGGGCCGGGGGAGTGGGCGGCGCTCGAGCTGGCCGGGCGGGTTGCCGTGGTCATTGACGTCCTGCGCGCCACGACCACGGTCACCACGGCGCTGGCCAACGGCGCGGCGGCGATCATCCCCTTCGCCGACCTGGGCCTCTGCCGGGCTTATAAGGATAGGAAGCCCGACGTTCTTCTGGGCGGCGAACGGGAAGGCCTCAAGCCACCGGGCTTCGACCTGGGCAACTCGCCCCTGGAGTACACCGCCGAACGTGTGTTCGGCCGGCGCATCGCCTACACCACGACCAACGGCACACTGGCGATGGAGGCCTGCCTGGGGGCGGAGGAGGTCCTCATCGGGGCGCTGGTGAACCGCCGGGCGGTGGCGGAAAGACTGGCCGCGAGCGGCCGGGACGCGACCCTCGAGTGCGCCGGAAAAAGCGGCGCGCCAAACCTCGAGGATACCTACTGCGCGGGTGCTATAATAGACCTGCTGGAGAGCTTGGCCGTCAACGGGGTTGACATCTCCGACCGGGCCCTGATCGCCCTGGCGTTATTCAGGAACCCGAACGCCGGAGCCGTCCTCGAACGTTGTGAGCACGGGCGGGCCCTGGTCGGTCTGGGATTCTCGGACGACGTTGACTACTGCGGGCGCATGGATGTCGTCGGCGTCGTGGGCGTCCTCGAAAACGGGGAGATACGCGCCGCCCGCTGATGGGTGAAATGGACGAGGACCTGCTGTACAAGATAATGGCGGCTATCGCGGGCGATACGACCCACGAGGCCCACTTCAACCGCCTCAACCCCGCCGATGTCGAGGATTCCGACGCCTGCATCATGCTGTCGCTCTTCTACCACCGGCACGACGATTACGGACGGGCCCAGATCTTCGAAGACCAGGCCAGGCTCTTGACCGAAGCCGCCTTCGTCCGCACGCGGTCGAGTCGCGACGACCGCCTCAACCTCAAATCAGGGGTACCGATGTCCGACGATATTATGGACGAGGTCCGCTCGGCTCTGGCCGGCGGTCCCGGAACGCCCGCCGCCAAGTTCGCCCACATCCTGCCCGCCAAGCTCGACGACGTGACGACCTGCAACGCCCTGGGCGATTTGTACGCCAGGATCGGCAACTCGCAGCGGGCCTTCGCTTTCTACCACCGGGCCGCCGAGCTCTACAAGGAGGACGGCTACAACACCAAGGCCATCGCCATCCTGCGCAAGGCCACGCGCCTCGGCTCGCCGCCCGTGGACGCCCTGTGGGAGCTGGGCGAGCTCTACGCCGCCGAGGGCTTCAAGGCCGAAGCCTCCGGGCAGTTTCTCCGCTTCGCCGACTCGAACCGCCGCGCCGGCGACGCCCTGGCCGTCCTGAAGGCCTACGAGCGCATCGTCTCCCTGGACCCGAATAACCCCCACATCGCCGTCATTCTCGCCGATATGTACACCAAGAGCGGGCTGTTGGAGAAGGCCAGACGGGAGTACGAGCGCGCCCTCGACCTCCTGCGCGATCATCAGGAGTTTGAGGAGATCGAGAGGATAACCGAGAAGCTCAATGCCCTTCACGTTCCGCCCGCCGAGCGGCCCGAGGAGACCCGGCCCGTCAGCCGCCGCGAATCCTCCGACCTCATCGTCATCCCCGAGGGCGGGATGGAGCTCGACATCGTGGAGGAGGAGCCCCCGGAAATCATTGTGGAGCCGGAGTACGAGTCCGTATTCGATGAGGAGACCACCGACGAGCTCCTCGAGGAGCCGACCACGGACGAGGGCACCGGGGTCATCCTCTACGCCAGCTTCGACAAAATCATCGGCGAGTTCAAGCAGGCGATGAGCACCCTCACCGAGGGGGACGACCCCCAGGGGCACTACGACCTGGGAATCGCCTACAAGGAGATGGGGATGCTCAACGAGGCGATAATCGAGCTCCAGGCGGCCTCCCGGCACACGGAATTCCAGACCAAGGCGCTGCCCGTCCTGGCCGACTGCTTCGTGGACAAAAAGATGCCCGAGCTGGCGGTGAAACAGCTGGAGCGGGCCATCACCCTCACCGACTCGGAGCAGGAGCTCCTGGCCATGCACTACCAGGCGGCGATGCTCTGCCTCCAGCTCGACCGGCGCCCCGAGGCCGTCAAGCACCTCCGGGATTGCTTCTCCATGGACGCCGGCTACCTCGACGTGGCCAGGCGTCTCGACCGGTTGACGAAGAAGTGACCCCCGGGCGGGAGGCTCGAACGGCGCCTCGTTTGAAAAGGGGATTACGCGGTGTCGGCGCGTCCCGTCGGGCCGGGGTGTAAAACGTGGGGGCCGAGCGCCCCTCTCTCTATAACCGGGAACCATGATAGATAAACCGCCTCTGAACGGGAACGGCACACTCATCCGCGAGACGGGCTCGGGCCTGAGGGTCATCGTCCGCCGGGACCCCGCCGTCCCGGTGGTCACCGTGTGGGTCTGGGTGGGCGTGGGCAGCGTGAACGAGCCCGACGGATCGGGCGGCGTCTCCCACGTCATCGAGCACATGGCCTTCAAGGGGACCCCGACCCGGGGCGTGGGCGAGATAAGCCGCGAGATAGAATCCCACGGCGGCTTCATCAACGCCTTCACCGGCTACTACGCCACGGCCTACTTCGTCAGCCTCCCCCGGAAGCACGCGGGTCTCGGCATCGAGGTCCTGGCGGACGCGTTGTCCAACCCGCTCTTCGACCCGGCCGAGCTGGCGCGGGAGCTCGAGGTCGTCGGGGAGGAGATTCGGATGCGCGACGACCAGCCCGATACACGGCTGTGGGAGTCGGCCGCCGGGCAGGTGTACACCGTCCACCGCATGGGCCGCTCCGTCGGCGGCCACCTGGACGTGGTCAAGGCCTTCACCCGCGACCAGGTTCTCGACTACCACCGCCGGCACTACACGCCGCGCAACTCCCGGGTGGTGGTGGTCGGCGACGGGGAACCCGAGACAATCTTCTCCGAGGTGGAGCGGCGCTTCTCCGCCTACGACCACCCATTCCGCGAGCCGGACCCCGCTCCACCGGAACCGGAGCAGCTCGGGCCCCGGTTCAGGGTCGAGGAGATGCCGGTGAACCGGGCCCATCTGGCCCTGGCCTGGCCCACCCCCGGACAGCTCCACCCCGACACGCCCTCCCTGGACATTCTGACCGGCGTGGCCGGCGACGGCCTCTCCAGCCGCCTATACCGCCGGGTCAAGGACGAGCTGAACCTGGTGGACGACATCTCGGCCTCCCTGGTGACGGGCGACGACGCCGGCATCTTCTACGTGGAATGCGAGCTGGACCCCGCCGACGTCCGGCGGGCCCTGGCGGCGATTCTGGGCGAGGCGGCGCTCTTGCGGGAGCGGCCCGCGGGGGCCTACGAGCTGAACCGGGTCCGCAACACGGTGGAGCTCTCCTACCTCCAGGAGCGCGAGACCGTGGAGGGTCAGGCGCACGAGCTGGCCCACTACGACCACCTGGGCGACTGGCGCCGGGCCGAGGAGTATCTCCGCGGCCTCTACGCGGTCAGCGCCGAATCGGTCCTCGGGGCGGCCGGGCGGTACCTCGCCCCGGAAAAGCTCTCCGTGGCGCTGGTGGTCCCCCGGGGGCGGGCGGCGGAGCTGCAAAACCTGGAACACGCGGCCGACCGTTCGTCCCCGCCGCCGGTCCGCCGACCCCTGGCGGAGACGCCCCCCCGCCCCGTTTCCCCCTCGCCGGTCTCCGTCGAGGAGACGGTCCTGGGAAACGGCGTGCGCCTGGTCCTCCGCCGCAACACCACCCGCGCCCTCGCGTCGGTGGCGGCCTTCACCGCCGGGGGGCTCTTCGAGGAGCCGACCGGGCTCGAGGGTGTGACCAACTTCGCCCTGGAGATGGCGCTGCGCGGCACCAGCGAGCACGACGCGGAGGAGTTCCACGCCCGGGTGGAGTACTACGGGGCGGAGCTGGACACCGACGTTCAGCGCGACTTTTACGGGTTCGAACTGGACTGCGCCGCCCGCCACCTGGACCCGGGGCTGGCCCTCCTCGCCGAGACCCTGACGCGGCCCGCCTTCCCCGAAAGCGAGCTGGAGCCCAAGCGGAGCGACATTCTGGCCGAGATTGCCACCCGGACCGACGAGGCGTCGGCGTACACCCTGGGCCGGGTCAACACCGCCCTCTACGCGGGGCGGGGGTACGGGCGCTTCCTGGACGGGCGCGACGAGACGGTACGCGCCCTGGACGCCGCCGCGCTCACGGGGTGGTACGGCGACCGCTTGCGGGCGGATCGGCTGGTCATCGGCGTCAGCGGCGCCTTCGAGCGCGACCCTTTGCTCGAACGGCTCGAGGAGCTGTTCGGCGGGCTTCCCAAGGGTGACGGTGCGCCCGACGCGCCCCCGCGCGTCTACGGCACGGACTGCGTGGAGGAACGGCTGCCCAAGCAGCAGACCCACGTGGCGCTGGCCTTCCCCGCTCCGGCGCTGGGCGACGACAGACGTTTCGCCGCCAATGTGCTGGCCCAGGGGCTGAACGGGGCCGGGAGGAGGCTTTTCATCGAGCTGCGCGACCGGCTTCACCTGGCTTACGTCGTATTCTTCCTCTACCGACCGCTCCGCGGCGCGGGTGGGTTCTTCAGCTACATCGCCACCCAGACGGAGCGGGGCGAAGAGGCGCTGGACGCCCTTCGGGGCGAGTTGGATCGGGTCGCCCGGGAGGGGCTCGACCCCACCGAGGTGGCCGAGGCCAAGGAGCACGTCATCGGGCTCTACCAGCTCGGGCGCCAGAGGAACGCGGCGTCCGCCGCCTCTTACGCCGGCGCCGTAATCCAGGGGCTCACCGCCCGGGACGTGGACCTCTACCCCGAGCGCATCGCCCGGGTCACCCCCGACGAGGTCAACGCCGTGGCGGCGGAGAGCCTGGACCCGTCGCGCGGCGCGCGGTGCGTCATCCGGGGGACTATGCCGGACCGGAAGACGAGGTAGCCGTGACCGGAGAACCGATTTCCCTCTTCGACCGCTGTTGCGAACGCTGCAGCCACACCGGCGCGGAACCGTGCGGTGACTGGCTCGCCTGCCGCACCACCGGCCCGTTCTGCCACGCGGACTCGAAGTGCGACGAGGCCAAGGCGGCGGTGGCGCGGCGCATCGCCTTCGGCCCCGGAGCCCTCGTCGGGGTGGGGCAGGGCGACTGCGGGCGCGGGGTCGGCTCCGGTGAGGTCCTGAAGGTTCTGGGGAAAGGGCTGCCCGGCGATTCCTTCGAGGTCGTCCCCACCGGCTGCCTGGGCTTCTGCTCGGCGGAGCCGCTGGTGTGGGTGGCGCGGCCCGCGGAGCCGGTCGCCCTCTTCGGCGGCGTCACCCCCGACGTCGCCGTCGAGCTCGCCTGGCGACTCGCCGACGGCGTGGGGTGGCCGGAAAAGGTGCTGGCCCTCCTCCCGCCCGCCCTGGCAGAGGAGCGCTCATTCCGCGACAACCGCCACCTGTACACCGTCGAGGAGGTCCAGGGCGGCTACTACCCCTTCTTCTTGGACAAGCAGATGCGGCTCGTGACGGCGCACTGCGGCCTGTCCCGCCCGACCGATCTCGACGATTATCTCATGCGCCGGGGGCTGCACCCGCTCTACGTCCTCCTGCGCCACCTGACCCCGGAGGAGGCCTTCGCCTTCCTCGAGGAGTCGGGGCTGGAATCGCGCGTCACCGGCGAGCCCGTGGCGCCCGTCTGGCAAAGATTCTCGGGGACGGAAGGCGGGTTGATCCGCCTCGACCTGCGCGACGGGAGGACCAACCCGCCCCCCCTCGCCCGGCGGCTCCTCGAGGGGCTCCCCTTCCAGGTCCTCGAATCCCTCCTCCTGCTGGGGCTGGTGACCCGGACCGTCCGGGCGGAAATCGTCCTCCCCGGCGACTGGGACGGCCTCCACGAGGCGACGGCGCACGGGGACGACCTGCGGCGGCGTTACGCCCCCCGGGGGACGGCGCCCGAGGAGAACCTGCGAGCCGCCCTGGACGCCCTGCGGGGCCGCGGCCTGACGGGGGGAAATATCCTCGGCACTGACTTCTCCTGTTCGGTGAAGCTCGTCCGCGAGCCCTCGGAGGACGGGGAGGCGCTCGTGGTGGACCTGGAGACGGTCCTCAACGTGCCGGCCATCCTGGAGATGGGCGGGGAGTGGTTCCGGGGGTACGGCCACGGCCGGCACCCCGGCACGAAGTGTCTCCTGGTGGGCGGACCGCTGGCGGCGAAGGGCTTTTTGGAATTGAACCTGGGCACGCCGCTGGGCGACGTGCTGAACCTGGTCTGCGGCGGCGGCGAGGGCTCCGTCAACGAGGCGGTGCTGGACGGCGGCGGGGCGGTGCCGGCGGCGGAGTTCGACGCAATCCTCGACTTCCCCGACCCGGAGGAGCTGCCCGGCCCGCCGGTCCTGGGCACGCCCGCAACGGTCGTCTTCCGGATCGCCGGGGAGGAGTGGGAGCCCGACCGGGTGGAAAACGAGGAGCGGCCAGAGGTCCGCCTCTCGCCCCTGACCGGCCTTTTCGCCCGTTACAAAGAAATCACCCCGCCCGCCGGGCTGCCGGCGAGCGTCCTTTTAGGCTGGCGGATGGCGGGACAGCGCCTCTGTGTCATGACCACGGGCGCCGTGGAAGAGGCGGAGCTCTACCACGCCGGGCGGCTGGCCGGCTACCTGAGCCGGGAGGCGCCCCCCGAGATGGCCCGCTGGGCCATGAACCTGTTGAACACCCTCCACTCCCAAATTTGAGCCGAGGTGCGACCGATGACTGACCACCAGGTGTCGTTCATCCTCGACGGCCGAGAGGTTCAGGCGCCGCCCGGAACCACGGTTCTGGAGGCCGCGCGCAAGCTCGGCCACGCCATCCCCACCCTCTGCCACCACCCCCTCCTGGACACGAACGGCCGCTGCGGCGTCTGCACCGTGGAGCGTGAGCCGGCGGTCATGATCCGGGCCTGCTTGACGCCGGTGGAGCAGGGGGCGGTCTACCACACCGGCTCTCCGGCCGTCGCGGCCCACCGGCGAGAGGTGGTCAAGCTCCTTCTCTCCCGCCACGAGCTGGCCTGCCACACCTGCGACCGGCACGGGGAATGCGAGCTGGAGCGGCTGGTTGGGCGGTTGGGCATCACCGACGGCTCCCCGGTCGGGCTGTCCGCGCAGACCCTCACCGACCGGTCATCGGCCTCGTTGTCGCTTTTGGGCGACCGCTGCCTGGTCTGCGGTGACGATATCTTCGTGACCCAGGTTGACCGTATCATGCAGGGCATCGAGAAGGACGCAGCCAACTGCGTGCTGATAAAACCCAACCAGGTCGGAACACTCACGGACACCTTTGACGCGGTGCGCCTTGCCCATACCCATGGCATGGACACGGTCATGAGCCACCGCTCCGGT
>JAPLSK010000149.1:0-4317 GCA_026398675.1 bacterium
CCATAAATCAGAGTGCAGTAGAGTTTAGTTATCAACTTTTTTCTTTCCATAAATATTATTATGTCTATTAAGTATGTACTTAGTATATAAATTCTCAATATTTCGAAGGTGCAAAGTAATTGAGGCAATTTCTCCACCAAATAACATCATTTCTACTTGGCCTTCCTCCTTTTTTTTATTATGCATTTCTTTCTTAATGTAATCAGAACTCATTTCAAAGAAGCTATCCAATAAATAAGGCGCTCTTGGTGCATCAGTTAGATAATTCAATGAATCATATCTGGTATTTGTGTAATATGATGTAAGAATAGATAGTATTATTTTTGTATTTTTATTTTTATCTCTTAAGTGAATCATTTTAAAATCTATTAGTTTATTATTCCTAACTCTATTACACAATGATATATATAGCCTTTCTAAATCATGTTTAAAATCTCTTAAATATTTATTTGAAGGGTATTTATTTTTTATTACATATTCATCTAGGCACAATATGCGCTTTAACATTCTTTCTAGGCCTTGTGAGAAAATTAAACATAGATAATCGTAGACGCAGTCCTCTGTGTCTTTAATGCTTTCAATATAATAATCGTCATCATTGAAAACTTTTATAACTTCTTGAATGCCATATTTTATAATTAAACGAGTCTTTTCTTTTTCAAGAAACATATTGAACAATTTTGCTGTTGTATTTATGAGGTTATTATCCATAATTACAACTCATATATCACCGGCACGACCAGCGGGCGGCGCTCCAGCTTCTTCTGAATGAACCGCCGCGTCTTCCTCCGCAGCCAGTCGGCGAAAAGCTCCCGGTCTTCCCGCACCTCGGGCTCGGCTTCCGCAATCAGTTCGTGGACCCGCGCCGAGAGCTCTCCCATGAACGCCTCGTTCTCGTCAATGTAAACCAGCCCCCGCGTCACCAGCTCCACCTCGCGCAGAATCTCGCCGGTCTGGCGGCTGACGGCGACGATGATGACCAGGATGCCGTCGTCGGCCATGGTCCGGCGGTCGCGCAGGACGATGGGCCCCACGTCGCCCACGCCCTTGCCGTCCACCAGGATGCGCCCGGCGGGCACCGGCTCCCCCCACCAGGCCCCCTCGGCGTCCAAGAGAAGCCGCGCCCCGACGTGGGGGATGAGTATCTTCCGCTCGTCCATCCCCAGGGCTTCCACCAGGCGCTTGTGGGCGTAAAGCTGGCGGTACTCGCCGTGGACCGGGATGAAGTATTCCGGCTTCGCGGCCCGCATCGCCTCGGCCAACTCGTCGGCGTAGGCGTGGCCGGAGACGTGGACCTGGGCAACCCCTTGGTAGAGAGCCCGGGCGCCGTGGAGGAAGATGCGGTCTATCAGGCGGCCGATTGCCACCTCGTTGCCCGGAATCATTCGGGCGGAAAAGATGACCAAATCATTGGCCTCGAGCTTGATGTGCTTGTGCTCCCCCTCGACGATGCGCGCCAGGGCCGAGAGCGGCTCCCCCTGGCTGCCGGAGACGAGAAGTGTGAGGCGGCTGGCCGGCAGGTCGCCCAAATCCTTAGGCGAGACAAGCATCCCGCCGGGAATCCGCAGGTAGCCGAGCTCCTGGGCGATGCGGACGTTTTTTTCCACCGCGCGCCCGGAGACGACCAGGCTGCGGCCGGTCTCCTCGCAGGCGTCCACCACTCCCTGGATGCGGTGGATGTGGCTGGCGAAGGTGGTGAGGATTATCCGGCCCCGAGTCCCGCGGAAGGCCTCCAGAATTCCCTCCTGGGCCACGGTTTCCGACTGGGAGTGCCCGGTGAACTCGGCGTTGGTGGAATCGGACAAAAGGAGCCTGACTCCCCGTTTGCCGTAGTAGCGCAGCCGGGGGATGGGGTCGTGGCGCCGGCCGACGGGGGTCGGGTCGAGCTTGAAATCGCCGGTGTGGAGAATGACCCCGGCGCGGGTCGAGACGGCCAGGGCCAGGCTGTCGGCCGTGGAGTGGGAGACGGCGATCGGCTCGAACTCGAAGCCGCCGATGCTGAACTTCCGCCCGGCCTTTATCTCCACCCGCTCCACGTCGGGCGTCTCCGGGAACTCGCGCAGCTTGCCGTCAATGAAGCCCAGGGTCAGGCGTGAGCCGTAGAGCGGCGCCGGCACCCGGGGCAGAACGTAGGGCAGCCCCCCGATATGGTCCTCGTGGCAGTGGGTGAAGACGTAGGCCAGCAGCCGGTCGGCGTGTGCCTCCAGGTAGCTCGTCTCCGGGATGACGGAATCCACGCCGAGGAGAGTGTCGTCGGGGAAGGCCTGGCCGCAATCCACGACCACGATGCCCGAATTGTCCTCCAGAAGGAGCATGTTCTTGCCGAATTCGCCCACCCCGCCGAGGAAGGTGAGCGCGACACCGCCCGAGGGCAACTCACGCTCGAGGGTTTTCCTGCGTTCTTCCAGCTCACCGGTGGTGCGAATCGTATCCAAGCTTACCCCTTGCGGTAAACGGCAAGAGCCGTCCAGGCGCTCCGTGCGGCCCAACGGCCGCGGCGGAAGAGCCAATCGTCGAAGCGTGAGAGGAGCCCGGCCAGGCCCCGGGTGAGGCCGCTCGTTCCGAACAGGCGCTCCGCGAACACCGGCAGCGCCGCCGTCAGGTACCATGGGGCGACGTCGGTCCCGCCCCCGAGGCCCAGCCCCTCCAGCTCCTCCAGGGAGGGGTAACGGGCGAGACCCCGCCGCCGGGTGAGGAGGGCGCGGTACACGCGCAGGACGGGGTGCCGGTCCAGCGGCTCAAGGAAGACCGCCGCCCCGCCGGGTTCCAGGACACGCCCAATCTCGGCGAAGGCTCTCCCCCGGTCAAGATGCAGAAGAATCGAGTTGCCGTATACCAGGGAGAAGACGCCGTCGGTGAAGGGCAGCCGCTCGGCGTCGGCCAGCAGGACCGCCGCCCCTGGGGCGATGGACCGCGCGGCGTCCAGCCGTCGGGATGAGAGGTCTATCCCCACCGTTGAGGCGCCCTCCCCCGCCAGGTACGCCATCTCCCCGCCATGACCACAGCCGAGCTCCAGCACGCGCAGTCCCCGGATCTCCCCCAGCGCCTCCCGCCACCGACGGCGCAGGTCGGCCACGGCGACGGACCTTCCCGCGGGCTCGCCGAGAGCCAGACTGGTGAGGCGTCCGGGTCCGCGATCCGCCTCGAAGAGACGGCGCAGCTCGCCGATTCTCCCCTCAGCGTTCAAGGCCTCTCCACCGATACCGGGCGAGGCAGACCCAGGCGTGTCTCCGCGCCCAGAGACTTTTGGCGAAGAGCAGGGCGTCCAGGTGGTTGAGGAGCCGCGCCAGGCCCCGCCAGAGGGCGCCCGCGATACCCAGGGCGGCCAGGGGCAAGAGGACGGCCGAGGTGAGTCCGAACGGGTGCAGCTCGTATCCGCCCCCCAGGAGGTCGGCGTCCATTTCGGTGTAATCGAGATAGGACACGACGCCCTCTCGGTTCTTCAGGCACCGGCGGTAGAGCTTCAGGAGAGGATGTCGGTCCAGCGGCTCGATTAAAATCATCCGCCCGCCGGGCCGGAGAACCCTCTGAACCTCGGCGAGGGCTCGACCGCGGTTCAGGTGAATCAGGACGGCGTTGCCGTAAACGATATCGAAGACGCGGCCATCCCACCGCCCGGGCGCCTGTCAGGGTGAATTCGATCAGCTCCTCGCCGTAGCCCGTGCCCATCTCGAGCAGCCTCTTACCGGCGATTCCGCCCAGCATCGCGTCCCGGATCCACTCCAGCTCCAGGACCACTCGACGCAAGGCCAGTCCCCGCCCTTTGGCCAACCGCTCCAGGTCCCCGTCCGGCAATCTCTCCCGGGTGAAGAACTCCTTGACCTTCTCACGGTCGAGGGGCCGTATCAACACAGACCCCCGTGCGAGCTGGGGACGGTCTCCCACGCGGCCTGGCTCCCCCGGAACACCGACCGGCAGATGCCGAGGACCGACGCCGTGTTCACCATGACGAAGTGGCCGGGAAGGGCCAGGAGTCGGCCAGGCAAGGATTTCGGCCGCCAGCCGAGGGCCATCGCCCCCCAGGCGGCCCCGCCCCAGACGAGTCCCCCGCCCAGGACCAGCGCCGCGGCCAGCATAGCCGTGTCGCCGGAGAGCGCCGGTGGAATCGCCAGCCCCAGGGCGGCGAGGTAAAAGAAGGGCACCAGCCAGCGCAGGAATTTGTGGAAGAGGAGCCGTAGCCCCACCGACGGCCGACGCCAACAGCCCCCGAGGTAGAAGTAGCCGCCGAAGTCGTGGGCGATCATCCGCACCTTGCGCCGGAACTCCTCGCCCGCGTCCACCGCGGTGTGCTCCCAGGCCACCGCCTCGGGCACCCAG
>JAPLSK010000149.1:4333-5478 GCA_026398675.1 bacterium
CAGGCGACCTGGCGCCCCCCGACGGCAATCGCGAGCGGGACGATTGAGTCGTCGGCGCGGTGGGCCGGCACGTCGGGGATCAGCTCCCGCCGGGCGGCGTAAATCGTGCCCGCCCCCATCAGCATCGTGCCGGAGAGCGATTCGGCAGCCTTGATGGCGTCCTCGTAGCGCCAGTACAGCCCCTCGCCGGCGGCGGTGCCGGACCGCTCCGTCCCGAGCAGGCGCAGGCGGCCGCAGGCGGCGCCTACCCGGGGGTCGGCGAAGACGGCGGCCAGCCTCCGCAGGGCGTCCGGCTCGTAGCGCGAGTTGGCGTCGGAAAAGCAGATAATTTCGGCGTCCCCGGCGGAGGCTATCCCCAGCTTCAGCGCGTTGACCTTCCCCTCCCGCCTCTCCTGGCGGATGAGGCGCACCCGGGGATCGCCCAGGCTCTCGACCGTCGCGTCGGTGCCGTCGTCCGAGGCGTCCGAAATGACGTAAATCCGCAGTCTGTCGGGGGGATAATCGCTCTCCAGGGCGTTGGCGAGCTTATCGGCGATGACGGTCGCCTCGTTGTGAGCGGGAATCAGAAGGGCGAGGGGCGGCAGGTCGCCGGTATCGGCCCGGGGCCGCTTACGACGGACGAGACCGACGAGACCGATGAGGAGGGGATATCCGAGGTAGACGAATGCGATGAGACCCAGGAGAGACCAAACGGCTGCCGTCATCCGACCCGCCCTAGGATAGCTGCCGGCTCCGGTCGTCCGCGGTGGATCCCCCCCGGCCCGGTTGGACGGCGGTCGCGCCCGCCTCCTCCATCTCTGCGACGAGCGGGGGCAGGCTGCGGAGGAGTGTTTTGTAAGTCGCGTTGCCCAGGACACCGATGCCGGCGAAGATGAGGGCGTAGAACGGCGGTCCCAGGACGCACCCGAAGAGTATCCCCATGAACTCGTCCTCGACCAAGCCCGCAGCGATCGAGCCAATGAGGTACGCCGCGTAACCGATCAATCCCAATACGCCCAGGACGATCCAAAATCCGAAGAAGAGGAAACGGAAAAGGGAGGCGGATTCCAGACCCAGGAAACGGTACCGCATGTGAACCTCCACCTAGTACTCCTCGTCATGGGCTGCGAGGATGGCCGCCCCAAGCGCCAGGGCGGCGTCTTCGA
>JAPLSK010000150.1 GCA_026398675.1 bacterium
ATTTGTAATGTTCGTAGGGCGGGGTTTCCTAACCCCGCCGTTTTTTATAAGGTAGCCCTCACCCCCATCCCCGTAAGGCAAGCCTTCTCCCACGGGGAGAGGGGGGTCGAAACAACCCTCACCCCGGCCCGCGGCTCCACCCGTTGCGATGACGTAGTGGCGGGTCTTTAGACCCGCCCGCGGGCCGACCTAAAGGTCGGCCCCTACGTGGGTGACGCGCTATTCAAATCTAATAGTAGGGGAGGGTCTCCTGACCCTCCCGTTAATTTGCCCCTCACTCCGACCCTCTCTGAAATGTAGGGCGGGGATTCCTATCCCCGCCGCTTTCTCACCCCGACCCGTGCCTCAACGGTCTCCCTATATGTAGGGCGGGGATTTTAACCGAGCGAAGCGAGCTATGCCCCTGGCAAATCCCCGCCGCGTTTTCTGCGATCCCAGCCTCGACACTCACCCCAACCCGTAGGCGAGCCTCTCCCTAAAAGGGAGAGGGAGAACACCGGCCCGTGCCTTGCAGTCCTTCCACAGGAAGAGGGGTACGCGGGGCGAGGGACTTTTAATACAGGGTGAGCTGGTCACGAACCCGGTCGCAGTAACGGCAGGCCAGCTTCCCCGGCTCAAACTCGTAGAACTCGGGCGCGGCGTTGTCGTCGAAGTGGGTAATGCAGCGCCGGTTGGAGCATGTGCCCTCGAAAACCGTCGGGATGCGCCAGTTAGAGCCCCTTTTGCCGAAGAGGCGGGAGTGGCCCATGAGCACCAAGAGAAGGGCCATCCGGGCCGGCACCCCGTTGAAGGCCTGCTCGAAGTAGCGCACCCGGGGGTCCGTGTCCACCTCGACGGCAATCTCGTCGAGCCGGGGGAGGGGGTGCATGACTATCATCTCCGCCGGCGCCCCGTCCAGAATCCGCCGGTCCAGCCGGTACACGTGGGCCACCCGCTCGTACACCTCGGGATCCTCGAAGCGCTCCCGCTGGATGCGCGTCATGTAGAGAACGTGGACGTCGTCCAGGCCGCCGGCCAGTTCCCGGCGCTGCTCGACGGTCCCGCCGTAGCGCGACGAGAGGTGGTGGAGGACGTGCGGCGGCAACTCCAACTCCTCGGGGCTGATCGCCACGCATTGCGAGCCGAAAGCGGCCAGGGCCACAGCCAGGGAGTGAGTGGTGCGGCCGTAGAGGAGGTCGCCGCAGAGGGCGACCTTCAAACCCGAAAGGGTGCCGAACTCCTTGTAGATGGTGTACAGGTCCAAGAGGGTCTGGCTGGGGTGGAAGTGCCCCCCGTCGCCGCCGTTCAAGACCGGGACGGTGGAGAATTTTCCCGCCAGGTAGGCCGCGCCGTCCTTGGGGTGGCGCATGGCGATGCAGTCCGCGTAGTGGGCGCTCATCCGAATCGTGTCGGCCAGCGACTCGCCCTTGGCCACGGAGCTGGAGGAAGCCTCGGCGAAGCCCACTACCGAACCCCCCAGGCGGATCATGGCCGTCTCGAAGGAGAGCCGGGTGCGGGTGGAGGGTTCCCAGAAGAGGGAGGCCATGACGCGGTAGGGCAGGAGGGGCGAGATGGGCGAGCCGCCCTGCGTGGCCTTTTCGTATCGGACCCGGGCCTCCATCTCACCGGCGAGCTCCAGCAGCTGGAGGATCTCCTCGGGGGTGAACTCTTCCAGGTCTATAAAGTGGCGAAGGCGCGGCATATCTCCTCCCACGGCGGCGCGTCCATAATTTGGGTCATGGTACGGCAACCCCTTTGCAAAGTCAAGACTGGCCGAATCAATAAAGAACGGGGCTTCGAGCCCCATCCATTCGAGAAAAAGCCGGCCGGCGTCACTCCTGGCGCCGGACCATCCGGGCCAGGTGGGGAACCGGCACGAAAAAGCCCCGCAGCTCGCCTCCGGGGGAATAGACAGCGACACTATCGGATCCGGAAAGCCCGTCGAATTTCTCCAACAGCTCGTTCAGCCCCCGCATCGCACCGTCCTCCAGGACGATCCGGGGAACCTCTCCTCTGTCGGCGTCCTCCCGCCCCGCACCGCGCGGCTCCGGGGGCCCTTTGGGCTCGGCCTCGCAGAGTGAGTCGTCCAGGGCGTCGAACCCCGACTCCGGACGCTCGTGCCGGTTCTTCTCGTCGGCCAGACGGGCGGCCTCCATCATGAGCTCCATTAGGGGAGTGGATATCCGCGGCCGGCACCGGCTCCGCTGCGTCCCGATCCGGAGGTAGACCTCCTGCCAGCCCAGGATTTCGAGCGCCGCCTCCTTGGGCGGCAGGTGGCAGAGCTCCGCGTCGAGCAGCCGACCCTCGGTGAAGCACAGGACGCCCCGATCGCCGCCGAAGGACCGGCAGACCTCCACCCGGCAACTTTTCCGCTCCAACTCCACCATCTGGACGAAGCTGGGGAGGTTCGCTCCCCGGAGCTGACCCTGCTCGCCCCAGTGCCGGACCGTCTTGATTATCAACCGGTGGAGTTGGTCCAGGTCAATGGGCTTTTCGACGTACTCGATGGAGTAGGCGTCGAAGGTCCGCTCGAGCTCGGAGCTGCCGTGGGCGGTCATCACGATGCAAGGGATTTCCGGGTTTTGCTCGAGGACGCGGGTGATGAGCCCGTACCCGTCCAGGCGGGGCATCTTCAGGTCCGTGACCAGGGTGACGACCTTCTCGTTTTCCAGGACGCGCAGGGCATCCTCGCCGTCGGCTGCGACGAGGTAGCCGATTCCGTCGGCGTATTGCTCCAGGCCGTCCTTCAGTGATTCGAGGAAGGCGGCGTCGTCATCAACTAAAAGAACCTTTTTCATGGCTCCCCTCACCGGTGAGAAAAGCAATTGCCGGACCAGGGGCTCGGAAGGCGTATAACGTTGATTGTTTGTGGGTTACGAAATACGCCAAGATGAACGTCCGCCATCCGAGGTCAATGTGCTCCAGCAAAGTAAGGCGTCGTCGCAGTTTGGCGCAGTGATGACGAAGGGCGACCGCGTACCGAATCAAGAAATAAAATAATTTTAATATTCATATTTTACCAATTCATTTTGACCGTTTCATTATGACTCGTTTATACCGGTGTAATCGGGGCCAATTTCGTAGAGTAGCTCCAGGAGCGGATTCTTAATATGCATCAAAATGGCATGCTTGTTGCTTTTATTACCGGCGAGCAATGGAGGACACCCCTCCACCGCACCTTCGACAGGGAGAAACCGAAATCCCCGCATTCTTAAAAAAATCGGGAATGACAACTATCGGCGACTCCCTGACCAATTACCTCCGGTAATCAAGCGTGCCGTCTACCAATTCCATTGCGGGTAATCATGCCGACCCGACCCTGAAAGAAAGCCCGAAACCACAAAAACGAAGTCTTTACCCAGCGCGGTGACGCGGATACGGCCGGGACGGTCACCGAGACCATCCGGCTGGTCAAGACGAACGTGGAACGCTTCGTCTCCCGGGCGGTCGAAATACTGCTCTGACAATCAATCATCCACGGTAATGCCCCAGTGCCCTCGCCGGCGGAGGGGATGAATCGGAGAGCCGCCATGGTCAACAGCGTTCGTTGAAGGAGACAAGGGGTTTTGCCCGTAGGGGCGGGGCTCCATCCCCGCCCGCGGGCGACCACGGAGGGTCGCCCCTACGCTTCGCTCGGTTAAACACCTTGCCCCCACAAACAAAAAGCATCTCTTTAAAGGAGCGTGTGCCGCCCGTATTCAGGTGAGGACGAGGGTTCTTACCTAATGTTATTAACGGACGGGATACGTTTTCCCATTTATTAGGGAGCCCGAACATGTCAAGGGTCCTCCTCGCAACCGGCGACGATAAACTAATCGTCGAGCTGAAGACGCTCCTGGAGGAGCTCGGGCATACGTTCGCCGGCGTCGTCCCGGCGGACGGCACCCTCCTGGAATCCGCCTTAAGCCAGACCGCGGAGGTTCTCCTCTACGACGCCGCGGGCGAAAACGACTCCCGTCCCGTCGTGATACCGGGCGTAACCGTCCTGACCCTGAACGATGAAGGGGGAAATAAAGACCCCGACAACCCCAATCCCTACCGGCTGGTGAAACCGCTGAACCGCCTCTTCATCAAGGCGAAGCTGATCCCCGTCGGTCAGATCCCCAAGGCCGTCCGCTTGTACCAGCAGAACAAGAAGGGGAACAGCACCGGTCCCGATGAATTCGTGTTCAGCCGGAAATCGGGCGAGCCGGTCCCGATCGAGATACGTACCTACCCCATCCGAACCGGCGGCAGAGACTTGGTCCTCGGAATCGCCCGGGACATCTCCAAGCGCAGGCAGGCCGAGGATGGCCTCCGGGCCAGCGAGGCGCGCTTCCGCTCCATGTTCGAGCTCTCGCCCGAGTCCATTACACTCCTGGACCATTCGGGGAGGGTCATCACCACCAACTCGAAGGTTTACGAGTGGCTGGGTTTCAAGCCGGATGAGATTATCGGCAAAAGGTTGTCCAGCTTGCCGATACTGACGAAAACGGGGCTCTTGAAAGTGCTCCAGCAGTTCCGCAGGCGGATCAAGGGGCTTGACGTCCCGCCCTACGAGGCCGAGTTCAACCACAAAGACGGCGGAAAAATTATTGGCCGGATAACCGCCAATCCCGTCCGTGACGAAAAGGGGGATATATCCTCCGTCCTGGTCATCATCTCCGACGTCACCGCCGAGCGGCGGGCCGAGGAGGAGCTGCGGGCCTCCCGCGACCTCCTGAACCGCATTTTAAACGGGATGCACGACGCCGTGAGTGTCATCGGCCCCGATTATCGGATTCGGGAGATCAATGACAGCTTCACGCGCACCTACGGCGGCTCTCGGGAAAAGATTTTAGGGAAAACCTGCCACGAGACGACCCACGGACGGGATAAACCCTGCCCGGAGGGCTGCCACCTGGAGAAGGTGTTCAAAACGGGGAAGCCGAAGACCTTCGAGCACGTACACTTAAACGCCCGCGGCGAGGAGGTGTCCGTCGAAATTTCCCTCTTCCCCCTGCAAAATCCCGAGGGGAAGGTGGAGGGCGTCGTGGAGATGGAACACGACGTCACCCTGCAAAAGCTGGTGGAGAAGGCTCTGCGGGAGGAAATGGACCGGGTGCAGACCTACCTGGACATCGCCGGGGTCATCATCCTGACCCTCGACGCCCAGGGGAGTGTGACGCTCATCAATCAGAAGGGGTGCGAGGTCCTGGGCCGCCCCGAGGGGGAAATTCTGGGGAAAAATTGGAAGGATAACTTCATCCCCGACTGGACACGGGAGCGGGTGGAATACACGTTTAACCGACTAATGGCCGGCGAGGTGGACCCGCTCAGGTACGTGGAAAGCTACATCCTGACCCGCGACGAGAAGATGCGGCTCATTGCCTGGAACAACACCGTCTTCACCGATGACGCCGGGAACGAGACCGGCACCTTGAGCTCCGGCGAGGACATCACCGAGCGGCGGCTGGCCGAAACGGCGCTCAAGGAGAGCGAGGAGAAGTTCCGCAATTTCTTCGAGAACGAGCCGGAGTACTGTTACATGGTATCGCCGGAAGGGATTATCCTGGACGTCAACCGAGCCGCGCTCTCGACGCTGGGCTACGAGAAGAAGGAGCTGGTCGGCGCGCCTTTGAGACGCATCTACGCCCCGGAATCGCACGATAAGATGGAGCGGCTCCTCACCCAGTGGAAAGAGATGGGTACACCCCAGAATGAGGAAATGATCATCCAGACTAAGGGCGGCGATAAAAGGTACGTTTTGTTGAGCGCCACCGCGGTCCTCGGTCTAGATGGGGAGCCCGTCCACTCGATTTCAGTGCAGCGAGACATCACCGAGCGCAGGCAGGCCGAAACGGCGCTGAAGGAGAGCGAGGAAAAGTACCGCAACCTGGTGGAGCGGGCGAACGACGGCATCATCATCGTTCAGGACGAGCGATTGAAGTACGTGAATCCGCGGATGGCCTAGCTCTTGGGATACATTAATGAGGAGATGTTGGACACCCCGTTTTTGGACTACCTCGAGGACGGGGAAAGAAAAAAGGTTTCCGTCAGTTACAGGAGCAGGATGGGGGGCGAAGACCCGCCGCCCGTCTACGAAACGGTGATGCTGCACAAAGAGGGCCGCCGGGTGATGGTGGAGATCAACGCCGGGATGATCATGTACGGGGGCAGACCGGCGGACTTGGTGTTCCTGCACGACATCACGCAACGCAAGGAGGCCGAGAATGCCCTCCGCGAGAGCGAAGCCAAGCTGACGGCGACCCTGAACTCCCTGCCCGACCTCCTCTTCGAGGTGGACCATTGGGGTAAAATCTACGACTTCCGCACCCCCGACGCTTCAACGCTCTACGCCGCCCCGGAGAATTTCCTCGGGAAAACCGTGGACCAGGTGATCCCCCCGGAGGCGGCCCGGATCATCATGGACGCCCTCGCCCAGGCCGTGGAAAAAAGGAGCCACCACGGGGCGGTTTACGTGCTGAATATGCCCGACGGCCCCCATTGGTTCGAGCTCTCCATCGCCGCCAGGGGCGACCCGAAGGCTCCCGAAGGCCGCCTGATCGTCACATCCCGCGATGTGACCGAGCGGGTGAAGGTCGGGGAGGCACTGCGGCTCTCCGAGGAGCAGTACCGCTTCCTCTTCGAGGGCAGCACCACCCTCAACCTTATCATCGGCGTGGACGGCACACACCTGGACTCCAACATCTCCGTCCTGAAGGAGTTCGGCTACTCTCGCCAGGAGGTCCAGGGGAGAAATGCCATGGAGTTCGTGGTCGAGAAGGACCGGGAGCTCATCACCGGTCTCCTGGAAAAATCTTACCGGGGCGAGGACACGCCCGAGATAGACGTCGGCATCATCGCCAAGGACGGCTCCGTCCGCACCATCCTCTTCTCCCGGGGGAACGTGGTCCTCACCGATGGCGACCGGCCGGTGAGCGTCGTCGTCACCGGGATAGACATCACCGAGCGCAACAAGTCCGTGGAGGAGATAAAGAAAGCCCTCCGGGAAAAGGAGGTCATGCTGAAGGAAATCCACCACCGGGTGAAGAACAACCTGCAGATAATCTCGAGCCTGTTGAACCTGGAAGCCGGAAAGACGCAGGACGAGAATGTGTTAGACATCATCTCGACCAGCCAGAACCGGATCAAGTCCATGGCGCTCATCCACGAGAAGCTCTATCAGTCGAAAGAGCTCTCGCGGGTCGACTTCCCCGGTTACATCAGCAGCCTGCTCGACTCCCTCCTCCTCACCTACTCCGACGACTCGCGGTTCGTCACCCCGCAGCTCGACCTCTCTCCCCTGTACCTGGACATCAGCACGGCCATCCCACTGGCCCTCATCATCAACGAGCTCGTCTCCAACTCACTGGAGCACGCCTTCCCCGACGATCGCAAGGGCATCATTTCAATCGGATTGAAGGCCGCGGGGAACGACGACTACACGCTTTTGGTGGCCGATGACGGGGTGGGCATCCCGGACGATTTTGACTTGGAAAACACGAAAACCCTGGGGTTACAATTGGTAAACATGCTCACCCAGCAGATAGACGGCGTTATCGAGATGGACCGGGGTACGCAACCGAAGGGAAGAAAGGGCATAGAGTTCAGGATAACCTTCTCGGAAAAAACGCCCCAGGCGACCCATGAAGCGTAGACCCAACATCATCCTCCTCGTCGCGCTCCTCGGGCTCGCCGTCTGGACCCTGGACGCCCTCGCCGATTCGCTATTCCTCGCGAAACCGTTCGCGGACGCTCTGTTCCTCGACGTTTCCGGCTTCGAGTTGTTCCACCGGCTTACCGTGTGGCTCTGCTTCTCCATTCTTCTCTTCAGCCTCTCGAGATTTTTAAAGCGCGGGGGAAAGACGCGGACGGGCCCCCTGGAATCGGAAGAAATTTACCGCACCATCGCCCTGAACTCGAAAGACGGCGTCGCCATCATTGCCGATTTACGGCTCAAGTACGTCAACCCGAGCCTGGCGAAGATGCTCCGGCGCACCGCGGAGGAGATGATCGGGACCCGGGCGACGAAGTACATCCTGGAGTCCGAACGACCCCGGCTGCTCGAGATGTACAAAAAAAGGATGGCCGGCGGGGAAGTCCCCCACATCTACGAGACCGTCCTGAAGGTGAAAGACGGCGAACCGGTCCCCGTCGAGGTCAGCGTGGAGGTGATCAACTACGAGGGCCGGCCCGCGGAAATGGTTTACTACCGCGACATCTCCGAAAGGAAGAGGGCCGAGGAGGACCTTTGCGAATCGGAGAAGAGATACCGCTTCCTGGTGGAGAACACCTACGACCTGTTTTACCGCATCAACCTCGAGGATGAGAGCTACGCCTACCTAAGTCCGGCGTTAGAGAAAATCCTCGGCTACACCACCGAAGAGTACATCGAGATGGCGAAAACCGGCGAGCTGGCGAAGCGGATTCACCCCGACGACATGGCGATGCTCAAGGCGGATGCCGAGAAGCTGTGGGAAAACGAGCGCGGGGCGCTGGAGAACCCGGTCATCGAGTACCGCCTGCGCCACAAAGACGGCAAATATCGCTGGCTGTCCGATGCGCGTCGAGTCGTTTTCAACGAAACGGGGAAAGCCACCGCCATCGTGTGGGTGTCCCGCGACATCTCGGAAAGCAAAAAGACCGAGGAGGAGCTCGTAGAATCGGAGAATAGATACCGCTTCCTGGTGGAGAACACCCTCGATCTTTTTTATCGGGTCAACCTGGAGGATGAGAGCTACGTCTACCTGAGCCCGGCCATAGAGAAAGTCCTCGGTTACACCGCCGAAGAGTTCATCGAGATGGCGAAAACCGGCGAGGTGGCGAAGAGGATTCACCCCGACGACATGGCGATGCTGTTGGCAGACGCCGAGAAGCTGCGGGACAACGGGCGCGGAGCCCTGGAGAACCCGGTCATCGAGTACCGTCTGCGCCACCGGGACGGTGAGTATCGCTGGCTGTCCGACGCGCGTCAGGTCGTTTTCGACGAGACGGGGAAAGCCACCGCCATCGTCGGGGTGTCCCGCGACATCTCCGAACAGAAACGGGCCGAAATGGCGTTGCAGGTGTCCGAGGAACGGTACAGGACCTTTACCGAAGAGGCCCAGATCGGCGTCTACATCTACGACAACGGCCGGCTCCTGTTCGTGAACCCGGCCATGGAGCGCATAACGGGCTATTCCAAAGCCGAGCTTCTCGCCATGGACACCCAGCGGATGGAGATACCAGACGAGCGGAAGACCGATAATATCCGGGAGGAAATCCGCCAACAGAAAGACGAGAACGTCCACCATTACTACATGCATCTCCTGCGCAAGGACGGCGAGATCGCCATCCTGGAGTTCCAGGCTCACCCGATCGTCTTCGAGGGGCGCAACGTCACCTTCGGCAACTGCACAGACATCACCGAAACAAAGAGGAACGAGGAGCGGCTCAGGGAGGTAATCGCGGAGAAGGAAGTCCTTATAAGGGAGATTCACCACCGGGTGACGAACAACCTCCAGATTATCTCCAGCCTCCTGTACCTCGGTTCGGAAGATCTGACGGAGTCGGACGCCATCGCGGCGTTCCGTGAGAGTCAGAACCGGATAAAGATAATGGCCCATATCCACGAGATGCTTTACCAGTCACAAGACACGGGGAGCATCTATCTGCCGGTTTACCTGGCGGACATCGTGAGCTCCATCTTCAGCTCCTACTCGACCAATCTGGGTAACCTTGACTTCGAGCTGGACATTGACGACGTAGACCTCGGCATCGACACCGCCATCCCGCTGGGGCTCTGCGTCAACGAGCTGGTGGCGAACTCCATCGAGCACGCCTTCCCCGACGGGAAGGGTCGGGTCAGCATCAGCGTAAAAAAGGTCGGCGACGGCCGCCTCAGATTGCGCATCGCGGACTCGGGCATCGGCATACCCGAAGGGACCGACCTCGGCAAGACCAAGTCTCTGGGGCTGCAGTTGGTGAAAATGATGGTGGAGCAGTTACAGGGGGAATTGGAGTTGCACCGAAAGGACCCCACGGCATTCACCATCACCTTTTCCCATGCAAGCCCATCCACTCGGGCGGCTCATCTAAACGGTTGAGAGGGGGGAAACCGAACCCAAAGGGGAAAAAGTGAAAGTGCTGGTCGTCGAAGACGAGATTATCGTCGCCCGGGACATCGAGAACCGGTTGAACAACCTCGGGTACACGGTCGTCGGCCTGGCGTCCACCGGCAAAGAGGCGGTCCGGAGCGCCCTCGACACCATCCCCGATCTGGTTCTCATGGACATCATGCTGAAAGGGGAGATGGACGGCATCCAGGCGGCGGAGAGGATAAACCGCGAGCTGGACATCCCGATCGTCTACCTGACGGCTTACGCCGATGAGACGACGCTGGAAAGGGCGAAGATAACCGGCCCCTTCGGCTACATCATCAAGCCCTTCGAGCAGCGCGGACTGCACACGACCATCGAAACGGCGCTCTACAAGCACGAGCTGGAAAAGAAACTGAAGGTCTCTGAGGAGCGTTACCGCACGCTTCAGGAAAATCTGCCCATCGGCATCTTCAGGGCGACGCCCGATGGGAGTCTCGTCTTCGTGAACCCTTCCATGGTGCAGATGTTCGGGTATGCTTCCGCGGACGAGATCATGGAAAAGCGGGTAAACGACCTGTACGCAAATCAGGGGTACAAACGGTCGCTGAAAATGGGGCTTCGTCTCAGTGGGGTGGTTACCAACTTCGAGGCCGAGCTCCTGCACAAGGGGGGGGAGAGGTTCTGGGCCTCCCTCAACGTCCGGGCCGTCCAGGACGACACGGGGAGAATCCTCTACCACGACGGCACGATGCGGGATATCACGGCGGTCAAACGCGCCGAAGAACTCGAGAAGGAGTATCTCCGCGACCTCGCTTTTCTCTCGAAGACGGCGATGGAATTCGTGGCCCAGCCGCCGGAGGAAAACCTCCACGACTACGTGGCCGAGAAGGTGCAGGAGATAGCGCCGGGCTCTGTGGTCGTCGCCGTTACCTCCCTCGATTTAAAAGATGGCGTTTTCACCCTCCAGGCTGTCGCCGGGCTTGGAAAAGGCCTGGGCGGCATCCTGAAGGTGCTGGGGCGGGACCCCATCGGGTGGGAGATTCCCTTCACCGACGAAATCGGCGAAGTGATGAAAAAGGGCCGCCTGCGCCAAATCTCGGCCGACTACGACCGGCACTCGAACGGGGCGATTTCGAAGAACGACGCCGAAGCCATCCGGAAGCTCATGGGGGCCGGCCAAACCTACCTCATGGGAATCCTCAAGCAGAACGCGCTCCTCGGCTCCGTGGTCATCGTGATGAAGAAGGGGCACCGGATAACCAACCGGGACATGGTGGAGGCGTTCATCAACCAGGCCGCCGTGGCCCTCATGCGCCGGCGGGCGGAAGAGGCGCAACACGAGAGCGAAAAACGCTACCGCCAGCTCTTCCACTACATGAACATCGGCGTCTCCATCCTGGAAGCGGTCGAGGACGGGAAGGATTTCATTTTCAAGGACTTCAACCGGGCGGCCGAAAAGATAAACCGGCTCGATAGGGAGCAGGTCATCGGGGCCAGGATCAACGACGTGTATCCCGGGTTGAAAGAGACGGCAATACTCGAGGTCTTCAGGAAGGTCTGGCGGAAGGGAGGGTCCGAATACCTGCCCGCCTGGCTCTACAAGGACGACCGCATCTCCGGTTGGCGGGAGAGCTACATCTACAAACTGCCCTCCGGTGAGATAGTCAGCGCTTACCAGGACGTCACGGAGAAGATACAGGCCGAGGAGGCGCTCAAGAATTCCGAGGAGCGTCACCGCTCCGTGGTCGAGACCGCCCGGGACGCCATCGTAACCATAGACGATGAAGGTCTCATCTCCTTCTGGAACCGAGCCGCCGAGAAGATGTTCGGTTACACCGAGGACGAGATAGTCGGCCGGCCCTTGACCCACATCATCCCGAGCCGTTTCCAGAACGGGTTCAAGGAAGACATCCAGGGGCTGAAAAATGCGAAGGCCCTCTCCCTTTCGGACCAACACCGGCCGGTGTCGGCCACGCACAAAGACGGGCACGAGTTTTCCGTCGAAATCACCGTCGAGGGCTGGAAGCAAGGCTCGAGGCAGTTCAACACGAGCATCATCCGCGACGTCACCGAACGCAAACGCATGGAGGAGACGATTATCTCCGCCAAGCAGGAGTGGGAGCGCACCTTCGACGCCGTGCCCGACATGATAGCCTTCGTGGACACGAACGGATGTGTCATCCGGGCCAACAAATCCATGGCCGCGCGGCTTTCTAAAAACGTGAAGGACCTTATCGGAAAACCCTTCTACGGGCTGTTCTACGGAACTACGGACCCGCCTGTGGAGTACCGGATGCCGCAGAGTTGGAGCACTGGCGAGAGCGATTCCCGGGAGCTCCATCTGGCGCACCTCGAAGGGGATTTCTCCCTCACGTTCACGCCGCTTTACGACCCCTCCGACCGGCTCCTGGGGACGGTCTTCGTAGGTCGCGACATCACGGAACAGAAGCGCGCCGACGAGGCCCTCCGGCGTCAGGCCATGATCAACCAGGCCGAGCACATTTTCAGCTCCATCCGCCACGAAATGGGAAACGCCCTCAACACGCTGAAAACCACCCTTTCCGTTCTGTGGAAGAACTACCTGAACTTCGACCCCGAGAAGAGGGAGACCTATTTCATCCGCTGCCTGGACACCTTCAAGGTGGCCGAACGGCTGCTCGGCGTGCTGAAGGAGTACCAGAAGTTCGACAAGATTGAGCTGAACCCCATCTACCTGGACCGGTTCCTCCAGGAGAAATCAGGCCTGTTCGTGGATCTGGCGCGGCAATCCAACGTGGATTGCGAGGTGGACATGTCCTTCTCCGACATCCGGATCAACGTGGACAAGGACGCCCTGATCCAGGTTCTCTTGAACGTCGTGGACAACGCCATCGCCGCCACCCACGACTCGAAGGACCCCCTCGTCACCATCGAGTGTCGGCCGCTTTTAGCACGCCCCAAGGGGAACGACTGGGCCGTCATCACCGTGACCGACAACGGACGCGGGATCCCCCAAGACGAGCTGACGAAGGTCTTCACCCCGCTTTTCACCACCAAACCGGAGGGGTCGGGCCTGGGGATGGCCATCGTCCAGAAGAGGATGATGCAGATGGGCGGCGAGGCGAAGATACAGAGCGAACCCAACCAGGGCACGACCGTGGAACTGTGGCTCCCCCTCTACTCGGATGAGAGGGCAACGAAGCTCCCCGTCTAAAGACAAGGAGAAACAAGGGGGTTAACCGAGCGAACCGAGCTACGCCCCCGGCGAACCGAGCTACGCCCCCGGCGAAACCCCTTGCCTCCTCTCAAATGAGCGATCCAACACCGGTCCCGGTGGACCGAGTTTGAGGTGGTACGATGAAGCTGCGCCCCAAAGTTCTTCTCGTGGACGACGACTCCGGTTTCTGCGAAACGGCCTGCGACGGTCTTCTGCAAGAGGGCTACGACGCCCGTTTCGCAAACACGGGTAGCGAGGGGGTAGAGCTCTTCAACACCTGGCATCCCGACGTCGTTCTCCTGGACCAGATTCTACCCGACACGAACGGGCTCGAGCTTTCCCGCCAGTTCAGTCAGACCGACCCCGGGGTGAAGATCATCTTCATCACGGCGTACGGCTCCATCTCCGACGCCGTCGAGGCGGTGAAAACCGGGGCCTACGACTACCTGACCAAGCCGCTGGAGATGGAGGAGTTCTACCTCAGCGTGGCGAAGGCCTTCCAGCTCATCGATCTGGAACGGCAGCAGCAGATACGCAACTTCCAGCTCTCCCACTCCCCGGCCAACGACCAGCTTACGGGCAACTCACCCGCCCTGCGGCGCATTGACCGTCTAATCTCCCTGGCCGCCCAGAGCGACTCCACCCTTCTAATCACCGGCGAGACCGGGGTGGGGAAGGGCGTGGTGGCGCGGGCCATCCACCGCTTGAGCGACCGCGGCGAGGAACTGCTCACGCTCAACTGCTCGGCGATTCCCGAAACCCTCATCGAGAGTGAGCTCTTCGGCCACGAGAAGGGCGCCTTTACAGGCGCGTCCAACCGCCGCAAGGGCGTCTTCGAGCTCGCCACGGGGGGCAGCCTGCTCCTGGACGAGATTGCCGAGATGCCGTTCCGCCTGCAGAGCAAGCTCCTGACCGTGCTGGAGGAGAGAAAAATCCGCCGGCTGGGCGGCTCCGTCGAAGTACCGCTGAACGTGCGGGTCATCGCGACGACGAACCGCAACCTGGTCGAGGAGATAAAGCAGAGCCGATTCCGGGAGGACCTCTACTACCGCCTGGCGGTGATAACCATCCACGTGCCTCCGCTGCGCGAACGCTCCCAGGACATCCGCCCGCTCTGCCGCAACCTTTTACACCGTTTGACGGGCGGCGCTTTCACCGAGCTGCCCCCGGAACAGTTGCAGGTCCTGGAGGCTTACCACTGGCCGGGCAACGTGCGCGAGCTGCGCAACGTGCTGGAGAGGGCGTTGATTCTCGCCGGCGGCGGAGAACCGGACCCCGCTGCGCTTATTGAAATCAGCGCCGCGAATGTAGCCGGCGCGTTGGTAAGCGCCGAAAAACCCATCCGTCCCCTGGAACTGGTGGAGCGGGAGCACATCGAGCGCGCCCTGGCTCTCAGCGGGGACAACAAGACCAAGGCGGCGAAGATGCTGGGGATATCCCTCTCCACGCTCCGGCGCCGCCTGAGCGACTACGACGGCTCCGACAGCCCATAGGCGTGGAAAAAGCCGATACGGGAAGGCCGCCCTCGGGTGGCCTTTTTTATACCCCTGCTCCGGTGTTTTATATTTCGGTGGCCCTTGACGACCTTAATTTTTCGTGCTAGATTAAATTAGCCTTGGGGAAGGTCTAAAAAAGGGAGGATAAAATGGACAAACCCAAGTTCTTCTCTTCTCTTCTCTTCTCTTCGTTTTCGTGGCGTTCGGGCTGATTTCCTGTGAAGACTCCCTCTCTCCATCAGAATATTCACCGTTACAGAACGGGGAACCACGAGTAGAGGGTGATGAAAAACCCCTTACTTACGGTTTCTGGCGGATTGAGGGAATCATTGACGCCCCGCGCGACTGGAGCCCCCAGATGGATCCCGACCTGTTCCAGATCTGGTTCGGCGCGACCGAACCCGTGTGGTCGCTCCGCGAGTCCGGGATCGATGCGTATATTTCTTTCGCACTGGTCTTCAGCGGGCTGAACGCCAACCGCTGGGCCTTCACGGCTGAGGGGCCTATCCCCTACGAAGGCGACCCCTGGCACTCCTACTTTGATCCCCCCGCCCCTTGGTGGTCTCTTCCCGACGATACCCCGCCGACGTTCATGCGCACCTGGGTCCAGGGGTACAAGTGGGTGGAATGGGGAGGCGGCTGGTCGTTGGTGCTGGCGGACGAGGACTGGTCATTCAGCCCGAAGAACTACGCGGACGGCATTCCCCGGCCGAATTGGAAGTACGGCCACGCTTATCCCAACGGCCCGCAATATTACTGGGCCTGGGATTCCGTATATCTCGACCTAAGATAAGGAGGTAACGTCATGACCAGGGCTACAATCCTTTTACTCTGCGCCCTTACGTTTTCGGCCACGCTCGGCTTGGCCGACGACGACCTGCAGGTCCTCTGGGAGAACCCCTACGATTTCTCGTCGTTGGCCGGCGGTTTTGCCAGCTACGGCACGTACAACACCCAGGACGACTTCACCCTGGAGACCGACTCGGTGCTCGAGGCCGTCGAATGCTGGGCGTTTTACTACCTTGGCGATCCCGACCCCCACCCCCAGCCCTTCTACGTGAACCTGCGCTACGACCACTACGGCATGCCCGGTGAAACCACGACCACTACGGCATGCCCGGTGAAACCTACGCCGCCAATTATTCCTACGATGTGGAAGAGACCTATACGGGCGACGATTACATGGGGCATCCCGTGTACCACTACCGGTTAAACTTGATAAACGACATCGGCGTTGAGGCCGGGACGCCGTTCTGGCTCGAAATCTACTCGGTGGCCGAGCACTTCGACTGGGGCACCAGGAGCACCGGAAACCTCTACTACATGTGGGACCAATGCGACTTCTCGGCCTTCTTCCGCCTCCTGGGCACGCCCCTGGACACCGGCGTCCAGACCGCGAGCTGGGGGGAGATCAAGGCGGGGTTCTCGAATTAGAGCCCAGATCGCCGTTCACGATTGATACACGCCGACCGGGAGGTGCGAGATGCGTGCGTTTGTTCTTGTGTTGACCCTCGCCTGCGCGGCCGCCGCTCTGGGTGGCGTATCGGCGACTCCGGCCCCGCCGCCACCCGACCTCGATGTCCTCTGGGAAAATCCCTACGACTACGAGCTGTTGGTGTATGGCCTTCTCAGTAATGGCAGTGATCACACTCAAGACGACTTCACCCTCGAGGAATCCGGTGTGGTAAAGGGCTTCGAATGCTGGTTCTGCTATGACGGCAACCACCCCCAGCCCTTTACGGCCACGATGTTCTACGACTACGACGGCAAGCCGAGCGGCAGAAAATGGATTGCCGACATCTCCGACGTAACCGATACCGACACCGGCGATGACTTTGGTGACCTCGACGTGTACCACACAAAATTGCTCCTGGACGAAGGGGACTACGTCTTCATCGAGGCCGGTGCGACGTTTTGGCTGGAGCTGTACTGGACGGGATTTTACTACGGTGTCTGGTTGTGCGAGTCCGGTGGAAACGCGCACTTCAACGGCGATGAGTACAACCTCTCCACGTTCTTCACCATCCTGGGCGTCCGGTCGGGCGAGTACGTGGAGGCCGTGAGCTGGGGGGAAATAAAAGCCACCTTCTAAAGGAAGGCCGCCCTCGGGCGGCCCTTCTTTTTAGTATAATCTCCCAGAAGAATAGCTGAGGACGAGCGAATGACACAGATGCGGGACGCATCGGTCCTGGTCACCGGGACTTCGACGGGCATCGGCCGGGCCGTGGCCCTGGAGCTGGCGCGCCGGGGGTACCGCGTTTACGCCGGGGTCAGGCGGCCGGAGGATGCCGAGAGCCTTCTCGCCACGGAGGTGCGGCTGACGCCGGTGATGCTCGACGTGACCCGGCCCGACCAGATCGCCGAGGCCGCCCGTATGATTGCGGCCGATTCGGGCGAAGCGGGGCTTTTCGGCCTGGTCAACAACGCCGGGGTCAACGTCTCCGGCCCGCTGGAGTTCCTGCCACTGGAAGACCTGCGCCGCCAGTTCGAGGTGAACCTGTTCGGCCAGCTCGCCGTGACGCAGGCCCTCCTGCCGCTTCTGCGGAAAGCGCGGGGCAGGGTGGTCAACATCGGCTCCGTATCCGGCTGGAGCGCCATGCCGCTCGTCGGCCCCTACTGCGCGTCGAAGTTCGCCCTCCGGGCCCTGAACGACTCGCTGCGGCTGGAGCTGCGTCCCTGGGGAATTTTTGTGATTCTCGTTGACCCGGGGCCCATCGCCACGCCCATCTGGGAAAAAGTCCGACGGGGGGACATCGGGGCGAAAACTGAAATTTTTCCGCTGTACGGCCCGATGATCGAGCGGGCCCTGGCGTTCACAGCCCAGACCGTGGCCCGGGCCATCAAGCCCGAAAAGGTGGCCGAAACGGTCATCCGCGCCCTCGAGAGCCGAAGGCCCAGGCCCCGTTATCTCGTCGGCTCCACCCTCCGCAGCGGACCGTTCGTGGAAAAGCTCCCCGTCCGCCTCCGCGACTGGCTCATCGCGCACTTTATCCTGCGGGATTACCCGAAAGTGTGATGAAAAGGAGGTCCGGCGGACCTCCTTTTAAAAAAACCAGCAACGAACCACTCAAGGCAGGCCGACCACCTCCCCGCAGCCGTTGAAGGCGGCCAGCTCCTCCCGCTTCCCCCTCAGCGCGCGTTTCAGCTCCTCCCCGACGCGCACCCCATCCTCCCACCACAGCCCCTGCACCAGCAGCTTTTTCGCCTGCCTGTCCGCCTTGGCGTCCACCCGGCCGACAAACTCCTCCCCCCGAAGAATCGGCAGCGCGAAGTAGCCCATCACCCGCTGCGACGGCGGCTTGTAGCACTCCAGGGCGTAGTCGAAACCGAAGAGCCGCTTGACACGGTCCCGCTGGATGACGAGGTTGTCGAAGGGGCTTAACAGGTGCAGCCCTTCGATCGGCGCGTCGTCCATCCCATCGAGCATCTCCCGCAGTGCGAAGAGCTCCGCATCCAGGCCCTCGACCCGCACGGGAACCGCCTCGCCCTCTTCCACGAGCCGGTCCACGTACTTCCGTTTCTTCGGCGACCGCCGCAGGTGAAGGCGGATGTCGTTCAGGGTAACAACTCCGTGGGCGGCGATCGCTCGGCGGGTGAAAAATAGCTCACGCTCGTCCTCGTCGGGAAGCGTGGTGTCCACCCAGTCGGGCAGCACCCGTTCGGTGAGGTCATAGAACCGCTGGAACTTCTCCCGGCGGTCCACCATGAGCCGTCCCTGGGTGAAGAGGAGGTCCAGGGCTATCTTTGCCGGTTTCCACTCCCACCAGCCCTTGCTCTTGGCCGTGCCGCCGAAGTCCCTGGCCGCCAGGGGGCCCTCGGCGCGGATACGTGCGTACACCTCCTCCATGAGCTTGGCGTGCTTTTTTACGAAGGGGGCCTGCCAGCTCTGCCAGTCGGGGAATGAGCGCATCTTGCCCAGGTAGAAGCGGAAATCCGCCAGCGGCAGGTAGCACATCGCGTGGCCCCAGTACTCGAAAATCTTCCGGTCCAAGGCTAAAAGCGCGTCCAGGTACTCCGGGCGGTAGTCGGGCAGGCGGGTCCAGAGGGTGTGGTGGTGCGCGCGCTCGATGACGTTGACCGTGTCTATCTGCACGTAGCCCAGCCGCTCGACGCAATTGAGCGCCCCCTCCCGACCGGGGGGCAGCCCGGCGTCGCCGTCCAGGAGCTGGCACTTCAGGGCCAGCCGCCGCGCCTGGGATTCGCTGAGACTCGCGTGTTCCGCCATATCCGTCTTGTGAGAGAGGAGATTCGATTATACACAGTCCGACGACCGAGGTGAAAACGCCGGCCAGCGGTACGCCACGTTTTCCCTCTCCCTTTCAGGGAGGAGCATTCGCTCACGGGCTAGGGTGAGGGTCGAGGTTTGGTGCGACAATAGCTCCCCTCTCTCTGTGGGAGAGGGGATGGGGGTGAGGGCTGCCTTAAAAAAGCGGCGGGGATAGGAATCCCCGCCCTACGGTTGTTTAACCTTATCGCGCAATTACCACCCGCCGGGTGAGGGCACCCACCGGGCGCGGTAATGATTGGGAAGAGAATCACAATTTAACACCGGGCCGATGGTGTTATAATAGCGCCGGGACAAACGAGGGTGAGGTTTGACGTCCCACCAGGGTCGCATTAAGCCGCGCCGGGTGTCCCCGAGTGAACGGAGCCACAGATAAGCTCACGCCCGGGTTGGGCGTTTTTCTATACCCCGGGACTTCGCCAAGGAAGAGGGTCCAGGATGACGTTGCGCAGACGCATTCTTATCGGATACGGCATCCCGCTCACGCTGATCGGGCTCGTTCTGGCATTGGCCATCTATCATCTTTCGCTGCTCAGCTACGCCATCGAAGGCATTCTACGCGAGAACTACAAGAGCATCCAGGCGGCGTCCCACATGATCGAGTCGGCCGCCAAGCAGGAACTGACGGTCTACGAGGGGCTCACCGGCGGTGATCCGGACAGCCAGGTCCACCTGCTGGAGGAGCAGTCGGACTTCCTGCAGTGGCTGGGGCGGGGGCGGGACAATATCACCGTCAGCGGCGAAGGGGCGGTGATTGACTCCATCGAGCAAGAATACACGACCCTGCTCACCCGTTACCAGGATCTGAACCGGCTGCTCGTCGTCAACCCCACCGCCGGGTTGCAATACTTTCGGCAGGCCTTGGTTCCCCAACTGGATATAGTACGGCTGAAGGTCAGCACCCTGCGGGAGTTGAATCAGTTGCGGATGTACCAGGCCAGCACCGACGCCCAGGAGCTGGGGATGGAGGACGTCTGGTCCATGGTGCTCATCGGCGGGGCGGGGCTCTTGATCGGACTTGGGTTCAGCGTGCTGGTGTCCAGGATGCTGGTGAAACCTATTGACTACCTGACGGAGGCCACGCGGCGGCTGGCGGAGGGGGATTACTCCGTCAAGATCCCGCTGAAGAGCAACGATGAGTTGGGGCGGCTGGCCGACGAGTTCAATAAAATGACCGACAAGCTCGGCATCTATCAGAACATGAATCTGGAGCAGCTGGTCAACGAGAAGCTGAAGAACGAGGCGATCCTGGCGGGCCTGGATGACGGGATCGTGGTGGTGTCCCCCGAGCTGGAGGTGTTGAGCGTCAATCCCGCCGCTCGGCGCATTTTCGATTTGGGATACGAGAAGGTGGAACGGCGACGGCTCGGGGATGTGATACGACAAGAACGGTTACTCGAAAGGGTGCGGCAGACCGTCCAGCAGGGGCGTCCGCCGGACCCGGACGACGACAATGACGTCATCAGTCTGCGCCGACAGGACGCCACACGCTACTACTCCTTCACCATTACACCTGTCCGCAACCACGAAGAGGAACTCTCAAGCGTGGTGGTGATGCTGCACGACGTGACGCGCCTGAAGGAGCTCGACCGGCTGAAGAGCGAATTCGTCCTGTCGGCCTCTCATGAACTGCGCACCCCACTCACCAGTATCGGGATGAGCGTGGAGCTGCTTTTGGAGAACACGGCGAGCCGGCTGAACGAGAATGACCGTGAGTTGCTGGAGGCGGCGCGGGAAGAGGTGGCCAGACTGAAGGAACTGATCAGCGATCTTTTGGATCTCTCCAAGATCGAGTCCGGGCGGATCGAGATGGTGATAGAGCCGGTGTCGGTGCGCGCCCTCTGCGAACGGGTGGAAGCCCTGACCCGGGCGACGGCCCTCGAGAAGCACATTACCCTGGAATTGCGCCTTCCCGACGATTTACCCGAGGTGCGGGCCGACGCCGATAAGATCAACTGGGTGCTGAGCAACCTGGTGGGCAACGCCCTGAAGTACGCGCCGCGGGGCGGCTGGGTCCGCCTGGGGGCCCAACGGGTGGGGGAACGGGTCCACCTGTCGGTGCAGGACAATGGTCCGGGCATCGCCCCGGAGAATCAGTCCCGCATCTTCGGCAAATTCGTGCAGGTGAGGGGCGAGGAGCAGGCCGACGGATCGGGCTTGGGATTGGCCATCGCCAAGGAGATCGTCCGCGCCCACGGGGGAAGCATTTGGGTGGAGTCTGTCCCCGGCCAGGGGAGCATCTTGATGCCGGGGATGAACGGGCTGGAGGTGCTGCGGCGGATGCGGGAGCTCCGCTCCGAGGTGCGGGTAATCATCATCACCGCCTACGGCACGATCGAGAGTGCGGTGGAGGCGATGAAGCTGGGGGCGGTGGACTTCATCCAGAAGCCGTTCACCCCCAAGGAGATCCGCGAGCTGGTGCAGACGGTGCTCCAGCGCGGCGAGCTGCCCGCCGATGCCACGGATTACTCCACGGTGATCGAGCTCTGCAAGCGCTCCATCAACGAGGGGGACTTCACGGCGGCCCTCATGGCGGCGCGTCGGGCGGTGTCCCTCAACCCCGCCTCGGCGGAGGCCTTCAACCTGCTGGGGGCCCTACTGGAGATAGACGGAAAGATGGACGAGGCCATCCGCTTCTACCGTACTGCGGTCAGCCTGGATGAGTCCTACACCCCGGCCATGGCCAATTTGGAGCGCACCACCACCATCGGTCGCGACGGCGCCATCTCCCTCGACGACATTTGATGAACCGCTTTTTACCCCGCTCTTTATGCTGACTCGCGATGAGGTGGGCCGATGCAGGACAACAAGGGTCGGATGAACGGCAAGTACATCGTGATCGTGGGTTGCGGCCGATTGGGTTCCTATCTGGCCGACACCCTCAGCCGTTTGGGAGCCAGCGTGGTGATCATTGATCTGCGCGAGGAGTCGTTCACGCTGCTCTCCCCGCACTTCGGGGGTTTCCGGCTGACGGGGGACGCCGTCGAGTCGGCGGTGATGCGGCAGGCCAAGCTGGATCGGGCCGACGTGCTAGTGGCCGCCACCCATGACGACAATGTCAACCTGATGGTGGCACAGACGGCGCTGAAGGTCTTTAAGGTGTCGCGGGTGTTGGCCAGGGTGTACGACCCTCGTAATGATGACATCTACCAGGAGTTGGGCATCGAAACTATTTGTCCCATCACCATCGCCGCGGAGCTCTTCCTGCAGGCGGTGACCGAGGGTCGGCTGCCTGGGGGGGAGCGATGAGAATCATCCTGGCCGGAACGGGGCGGACCATCTACTACCTCTGCCGGACCTTCATCTCCAAGGGCTGGCGCGTCTCGGTGATCAACCCCCGGGCAGAGGAGTGCCGCGAGCTGGCCCAGCGCCTCAAGGCGGTCGTCGTCCATGGCGCGCCGGCGGACCCGATCCTGTTGGAGGAAACCGGGGCGCTCGGTGCCGACGCTTTCCTCGCCGTATCCTCGAGCGACGCTGACAATCTGGTTTCCTGCCAGCTCGCCGCCCTCCGCTTCGGCATCCCGCGGGTGCTGGCCCTGGTCAACGACCCCGACAACGAGGATGTTTTCCGCCGCCTGGGGGTGGAGGCCTTTTCCCCCACCCCGATCATCGCCGGGTTGGTTGGAGAGCGTTCGGCGCTGGACGGCATCATCAACCTGCTGCCGGTGGCGGGTGGGGCGGTTAACATCACCGAGCTGGAGCTGCCCGCGGGAGCGCCGGCAACGGAACAGCCGCTCGGCCGGCTGGTGCTGCCGGAAGAATCCCTCGTCGCCTGTCTGGTGCGAGAGGGCCGCCTGATCCTTCCCGCGGTAACGGTGGAGCCTCACCCCGGCGACCGATTGATCGTCGTCACGCTTCCCGGCAACCACGGCCGGGTGCTTTCCGCCCTCCTGGGTCCGGAGCGCTGACCCATGGGAACGACACTGGAAATAAGTTCTCTGCGGTTGCGCTACCGGTCCATCCTCTCCCTCACCGGAGCCGTGTGGGCGATGGTGGGCGCCTTAATGCTGGCTCCGCTGGCGCTGTTGCTGTTCTATCCGGAAGAAGCCCCCCAAACCACCGCGTTCCTTTATCCGGGGCTGGCCTTCTGCGTCCTGGGGCTCGCGCTCTGGCGCGGATTGCGTCCCCGGGAGTCCGTCGACCTCTCCTTCACCGAAGGCGGGGTGATCGTCCTTTTAAGCTGGGTCGGCGCCTGCCTAGCCTCGGCGGTGCCCCTGATGATCGCCAACGGCCTGAGCTTCACCCAGGCCGTTTTCGAGAGCGTCAGCGGCTGGACCACCACCGGCCTCTCGGTGGTGGACGTGACCCAAGCCGGGCCGCTGATACTCTTCTGGCGCAGCCTGATGCAGCTCTCGGGCGGCGCGGGGCTGGCGATCATCATGCTTTCCGCCCTCACCGGGCCGACGGGTCCCAGCGTCTCCTCCGCCGAGGGTCGCGAGCAGCTCGTACCCCACGTGCGCCGCTCCGCCCGCCTGGTGCTCATGATCTACGCCATCTACAACGTCATCGGGATTACGGCTCTCACCTTGGCGGGGATGAGCCTCTTCGACGCCGTCAACCACACCTTCGCCGCCCTCTCCACCGGCGGATTCGGCACCCATCCGGAGAGTTACGGCTATTGGGATTCCCCGCTACTCGAGGCCATCACCATTGTGTTGATGATCGCCGGCAACCTGAGCTTCGTCACCTCCTATCACCTGTTGCACGGCCGGCTGCGCACCGTGATGCGCAACGGGGAGGTCCGCCTACAGGCTTTGGTGCTGCCGGTCTGTATCATCCTGCTGCTCTTAGGCACCACCCTCGCGCTCTATCCCACCTTCGGCAAGGCGCTGCGGGTCGCCGCCTTCGAGTCCGTCACCGCTCTCACCACCACCGGTTTCTCCACCGTCGGATATGGAAGCTGGAACGGTCTCGGCTTCCTGATTATGATCGCCCTGATGCTGATCGGCGGCGGCACCTGCTCCACGGCCGGCGGCATCAAGCAGATGCGCGTTTACCTCCTCTTTAAGTCGTTCATCTGGGAACTCAAACGCCCTCTCCTGCCCCGCTCCGCCGTCATCGAGCACGCCGTGTGGGAAGGCGAGCGGCGGGTATTTATTCAGGACGGCCGCCTGCGGCAGATCGGCGCCTTCGTCACCCTTTACCTCTTGACCTACCTCGTGGGCACCCTCATCCTCGTCGCCCACGGCTATTCCCTGCGCGATTCGCTCTTCGAGTTCGCCTCGGCGCTCGGTACGGTGGGTCTCTCCGTCGGCGTCACCCTGCCCGGCGCCCCGCCGGCCGTGCTGTGGACGGAAACCCTGGGGATGTTCCTGGGCCGCCTTGAGTTCTTTGTCATCTTCCTGAGTGCCTTCAAGCTCATCCGGGATGTCCCCCGCCTGATCTGCTCCCGTCCCGCCCGCGGATGACCGAGGTCCACCCCCGCGTGCGTGGAGATACCCTCGTCTGTTGTTCGTCAACAACCTGACCTGCGGTCCCCACCCACGTGTGGGGATACCATTATCAAGACTGTAAGTAATCAGAAATATAAATAACCACCTCAATTGCGTGAGGTGGCGTAACTGTCTGGAAATCATGTTGATCCGACTAATTGAGATGTCAGGGGCCTTCTCATTTATACACCGTATCCTCATCTCCTGGGCGATTTGAGGGTGTCTGATGGCATCTTGACCCCGTCCGACGGCGGTGTTACAGTTCCCCGCACGCCGCTGTAGCTCAGCTGGTAGAGCAGCTCACTCGTAATGAGCAGGTCCTCGGTTCAAGTCCGAGCAGCGGCTCCACGACCCCCCGCCGGGGGTCATTTTATTGACTCTCCTTTTCCGTTATACTTGCACCCGACACGGGTGCACGGGACAAAGGGACGAGGGCTTGCTGAAGAACTGGCGCTTCTGGCTGGGCGTGGTCATCTCCGGGGGGCTCCTCTGGTGGTTCTTCCACGACATTGACCTGGAGGGGCTCGGTCAGGGTTTCGCCCAGGCCAACTACCTGATCCTCGTCTGGTGGGTCGTCCCGCTGGCGGCGAGCTACCTGTTGCGCATCTGGCGCTGGAAGCTTTTTCTGGACTCCATCCACCCGGTTCGGTTCGTGAACGCGGCGAGCGGGACGATGATCGGCTTCATGGCCAACGGGCTCCTGCCGTTGCGGGCGGGGGAGCTCATCCGGCCCTACGTGGTCGCCCGCAACTCGGGGTACAAATACTCCAGCGCGCTGGCCACAGTCATCTTCGTCCGCATCCTCGACGGCCTCGTCATCATGGCGATTTTCATCTGGATGATCTTCCTCTTCCCCTTCGGCGGGATGGTGAAGACGGGGCTGGCCATCGCCGTGGGGGCGGTGTACGTGACGGGTTGCCTGGCGCTGGTGTTTCTTTACTACCGGCGCGACCCGGTGGCTGGTATTCTTTCGCTCCCGGCCCGTCTCTTCGGAAAAAAGGCGCGGGAGAAGGTCCGGGCGTTCTTCGTTAATTTCGGCGACGGGCTGCACATCTTCAACCACAAGGGGCGTCTGTGGGCGGCCGTGGGGCTGTCCTTCGCCGTCTGGGGCACGGCGGCCCTCTCCTACGTTCCGATTATCCAGGCGATGCCGTTCGCCGGGCTGACACCGTGGTTCGCCGCGCCGTTCACGCTGGCCTACGTATGCCTGGGCGTGGTCTTCCCCTCGGCGCCGGGGTTTTTGGGCATCTTCGAGCAGTTCGGGTACATGGGGCTCACCACCTGTGCACCGGCCATCATAGGGGAGTACGGCAAGGGCATGGTCGGGGCCTTCGCCATCCTCCTGCACGTGACCCAGGTGCTCCCGTACATCGTCGTGGGGCTCTTCTTCCTCGTCCGGGAGGGCCTGAGCCTGGAGCAGTTGCAGCGGGGCCGGCTGAAAGAGGGTTCCGGTGTGGACGCCGCGGCGGCGCTCCGGGACATGGACGACGAGGCGGGGAAAAAGCCGTGAAGTGGGAAAAGGGGCTCGTATTCGCACCCGCGACCGCCGACCGGTGGAACGACGTCGAGCGGCTGTTTCGGGACGGCCACCCGTTCCCCGGCTGCTGGTGCATGTACTGGCGCATCCGTCGCAGGGATTTCGAGAAAAATTACGGGGAGGAAAACCGCAAAAACTTCCGCCGCATCGTCGAATCCGGTGAGGTGCCGGGCATCCTGGCCTACGCCGGAGGAGAGCCGGTAGGCTGGTGCTCGGTGGCGCCCCGGGAGGCGTTTCCCGTCCTGGACCGCTCGCCGGTCCTGAAAAGGGTGGACGACGAGCCGGTGTGGTCCATCACCTGCTTCCTCATCCCGGAACGGCACCGCGGAAGCGGCCTGTCGGAGGCCCTGGTAGGCGCCGCGATTGATTACGTCGAGGAGCGGGGCGGCGGGGTCGTCGAGGCCTACCCGCTCATCCCCGAGAAGAGCAAGAACCCGGAGGCGGTCCCGGACCGCCGGGCGGCGAAAGCGCTTCAGGAACTGGTGAAGAAGGCGTCCGTCCCCCTCGTGGCGGACATCCACTTTTCGGCAGAGCTCGCCCTGTCCTCGGTGGAGGCGGGCGTCGCCGGCCTGCGGCTGAATCCGGGGAATCTGCGCGACCCCGGAGCCGTCCGCCGGGTGGCGCGGGCGGCGGTCGAGGCGGGGATTCCCATCCGGGTCGGAGTCAACGCCGGCTCCCTCGACCCCGACCTGCTGGCGAAATTCGGCGGCCCTAAACCGGAGGCCCTGGTCGAGAGCGCCCTGGGAGAGGTCCGCCTGCTGGAGGACGCCGGGCTGGAATCCATAAAAATCAGCGCCAAGGCGTCGTCGGTCACGGACACCCTCGCCGCCTACCGCCTCCTGGCGGAGAGGACGAGTTGGCCGCTCCACCTGGGTGTGACCGAGGCCGGCTGGCATGATGCCGGGGTGGTCAAGAGCGCCCTTGGCATCGGCGTGCTTCTCCTGGAGGGCATCGGCGACACGCTGCGGGTAAGCCTGACCGGTGACCCGACGGCCGAGGTGCGGGTCGCATGGGAGATACTGCGGGCCTGCGGTCTGCGCGAGCGGGGGGTGGAAATCATCGCCTGCCCCACCTGCGGCCGTTGCAACTACGACCTGGAGGGACTGCTGCGGGAGGTGGAGAAGAGGCTCTCCGACATCGTCACCCCTCTGAAGGTGGCGGTGATGGGCTGCGTGGTCAACGGTCCCGGGGAGGCCGCCCACGCCGACGTCGGCGTCGCCGGGGGCGCGGACGCGGGCGACATCTTCGTCCGGGGTGAAATCGTGGAGCGGGCAGTTCCCGCGAAAACGCTGGCGGAGAGATTGGAACGACTGGTCCGGGAGGTCGTCGCCGGGAGAGGCTGACCGAAAGCGCGCGAAAGAGAAAGGGAGAGCCGACGCTCTCCCCTTTTTTTAATGGATCGGGACTTACGCCCTCTATGGAATATCGTCGGCGGAATGGTCCACCAGGTTGGCCGCGTATAAAAGCGGCATGGGGCAGGCGTC
>JAPLSK010000151.1 GCA_026398675.1 bacterium
AAGAAGGCCGGCGTGCCGGTCGAGGAGAGGGTGGAGGCTATCTTGTTGGCAATGTGCCCGCTCTTGCCCATCCCGGCCACGATGACCCGCCCGGCGCAGCCGTACAGTAGGCGCACCGCCGCGACGAAGCGCTCGTCCAGCCGCCCGGCGACCCTGGCCAGCGCCTCGCCCTCGACGGCCAGCACCTCGCGCCCCCGGGCCGTGATTTCCGCGTCGGACTTCATGGGATGGTCACCGTCGTAAAAAAATCCCTCATTTTAGCCGTAAATAAACCTTAACAAAAACTTGACAAAAACGTACAAAAAGGGCTAGACTGTTGATGGCGGTTCGGCCGAGGGGTTACTGTGTAAAAGCAGGGGCCCCGAGGGCGTTACCGCTACCTTTTTATACCCTCGGACTGTATGGGTCCGGCACAAAGACAATTCCATAGATATTATGAGTTGATCCATCATCTAAAGTACGATCACCCCTATACTGTAAACGCGACAACCAAGAGCCAAAATCGTCACTAATTTCTTGTCTATGTTCAGCACTCATACCTAGAAAAGGCAATCGAAAGCCCCAGTTTATGCAATAAATACATACATCTGCCGCCTGAATAGGGTAAATCAAATCTGATGACACAAAAAAGGGTAGAGGTACAATTCTTGAACTTCTGTATCTTCCGTTTTGTGTGCTAGTAAAGTACTTTTGTATCTGTTTAATAAATAATTTGTCCTGCTTTTTATCAGTCTCATCCATTACAATAAGTCCAGTTTGATTTTCCCTCTCTAAAAAGTAAAAATACCTTTCAAACAAAAACACATAGTCCTTTCTTAGCAGTACCTCATCAAATAGATCTTCTTCTTTAATAACTCCTCTTGGAATTGCAGAAGCAAATATTTTTGCTTCATTGTCAACAAGAATTTGGAAAATGCCCCGTGCTAATTCAATATTGGCTTGTGCATAAGCAAATAATTCGTTTCCTCTTGGTATATTATCTTGTCTTCGCAATAAAGATAAACAGAGGTTTCTCCTTTCTTCGTGATCAAGCGGTTCAATACCTCTTGCCATCCTGTATCTTGGTCGATTGGGCAGTTTCGCACCCTTTATTTCTATACCAAAGTTGTGACGCTCTTCTCCGAATATTGAACCTTCAAGATTTCTCATCTGCCTGACAAACGGCCATATCCTGTCAGCGCGTAAAGCAATCCCACCCCTTATCTCGTAGGGTGTATTTTTATGGTCATGCCCGCTTTCATCAAGGAATAACAACCAACTCATTTGAAGTTCCCCTTCATCCACCGCTCAACCACCGCGTCCCACTCCCCGCGGGCGCGCAGGATGAGCTCGCAAACCTCGCGCACGGCGCCCCGCCCACCGTCCGCAGCGCAGACGTAATGCACGAGCCCGCGCACGTCGGGGGCGGCGTCGGCGGGGCAGCAGGCCAGCCCGGCGAGAACCAGGCCCGGAAGGTCGTTCAGGTCGTCGCCGATGTAGCAGAGCCCGTCTTGGGCACAGTCCGCCGCCCGCAGGAGCTCCCGCACCGCCGGCCCCTTGTCCAGCGCGCCCTGGATGCAGTACTCCAGTTCCAGCTCCTCCGCCCGTTTTTCCACCGCCCGGCTGGATTTGCCGGTGACGATCGCCCGCTTGATCCCCACCCGACCCAGGAGGTAGAGCCCTAGCCCGTCCTTGACGTTAAAGATTTTCACCGGGACGCCGCCCGAGTCGGAGATCATCCCGCCGGCGGTGAGGACGCCGTCCACGTCCATGACCACGAGGCGCACCCGCCGGGCGCGCTCCGCCAGGTCGGCGACCCGACCCTCGCCGGGGAAGGTGATTTTTTCAGACATCGGGAAAGAGCTTCTCCAGCTCGCGCCGCAGCCCGTCCACCGCCAGAACTTGGTCCATCAGCCGGCCGAAGCCGTCCAGCGGCCAGACGGTGGCCGGATCGGACTTCGCCCGCGAAGGGTCGGGGTGCGTCTCGGCGAAGAGGGCGTCCACGCCGAAAGCCGCGGCGGCCCGGGCCAGCGGCGGGACGAACGCGCGCAGCCCGCCGGTCTGACCGGAAGATCCGCCCGGCTGCTGCAGCGAGTGCGTCGCGTCGTAACAGACCAGGGCTCCGGTCTCCCGCATCACCGCCAGCGAGCGCAAGTCCACCACCAGGTCGTGGTAGCCGAAGGCGTAGCCGCGCTCGGTGAGGATGATCCGGTCGCAACCCGCCGCCGTCAGCTTGGCGACGATGTGCCGGGTGTCGTCGGGGGCGAGGAACTGCCCCTTCTTCACGTTCACCGGCTTGCCCGTGAGGGCGCAGGCGGTGATGAGGTCGGTCTGGCGACAGAGGAACGCCGGCACCTGGAGGCAGTCCACGACCTCCCCCGCCGCCCGGGCCTCCTCGGGGGAGTGGACGTCGGTGAGCACCGGCAGGCCGGTCGCCTCCCGGACCTCGACGAGCACGCGCAACCCTTCTTCCAGGCCGGGGCCGCGGAAACTCTCCCCGCCGGTCCGGTTCGCCTTGTCGTAGCTTGATTTAAAAATAAGGCCGCAGCCGCGCTCCATCGCCAGGTCGGCGAGACGCTCCGCCACCCGCAGGGTCGAGTCGCGGTCCTCGACGACGCACGGGCCGGCGATGAAGACCAGATCCCGACCGAGCTCCACCGGACCGACGTTGAACTGTCTTCGAGGTTCCATTACATCACCCTACCGGCGCGGGGGTTCGAGTCCCAGTTCGCCCATGACGATCTGCAGGTCCTGCCACACGTCGCGCTTGGAGTCGGGGTTGCGCAGGCAGTAGGCCGGGTGGTAGGTGACGATGACCCGGGTGCGCTCGTTGTAGCGATGGATGGCGCCCCGGAGCCGGGAGATGGGCTCCTCACGTCCCAGGAGGCGGATGGCGGCATGGCGGCCCAGGCAGCAGACGAACTCCGGCACGATGAGGTTAATCTGGGCCTCCAGGTAAGGCCGGCAGGCGGCCGCCTCGGCGGGCAGCGGGTCCCGGTTGCCCGGCGGCCGGCACTTCAGGATGTTGGCGATGTAAACCTCCTCCCGCCGGAGGCCCATCGCCGCGATCATTTTATCCAGGAGCTTCCCGGCCCGGCCCACGAAAGGACGGCCCTGGGCGTCCTCGTCCGCTCCCGGGGCCTCGCCGATGAACATCAGCCGCGCGTCGGGCGCCCCCTCGCCGAAAACCACGCTCAACCGGGTCCGGGAGAGCTCGCACTTCGTACACCCGGCGGCGTCGGCCTGGCAGGCGGCGAGGTCGGGCCACGACTCGGGCTTCCCGGAGAAGAGGTCGCCCTCGGGCGGCAGGACGGTCAGAGAGGCCACCCCGTCGTCGCTTTTCGTTACTATTTTTTCCGGCTTCGCGGCCGGCTCGGGGATTTCCAAAGAAGGCGCGGGGATGGGCCGGGGGAGGTACATCAGACCCACCCTCGCCCAGAGGGCCAACTGTTCCGCCAGGAGTGAGCCGAGGCCGCCCACCGGATCAGGGTTTGCTCGACAATTGCAGCCGCTCCTGGACCATCTCCACCACCCGGTCAATGATGATGTAGGCCAGGGTCCGCTTGGACAGCTTGGGGTATGTTTCCACGACGCCCTTGGAGTCTATGATGGTCACCACGTTGGTGTCCACGGCGAAGCCGGCACCCTCCACGGTGATATCGTTGGCCACGATCAGGTCCAGGCTCTTCTCCTCCAGCTTGGCTTTGGCGTTGGGGATCAGGTCGCTGGTCTCCAGGGCGAACCCCACGTGGATGCGCCTGCCCTTCCGCACGCTAAAGGATTGGAGGATGTCCGGGGCCGGCTTGAGCTTGACGCTGATGTCCTTGTCGCCCTTCTTTATCTTCTCGCTGGCGACCTTTTCGGGGGCGTAGTCGCTCACCGCGGCGGCGGAAATGAAGATGTGGCAGTCCGGGTAGCTCCGCTCCACCGCGTCGAGCATCTCCACGGCGGTGGTCACCTGGTGGAAGCGGACCCCGGCGGGCGGCGTCAGCGAGGTCGGCCCGGAAACGAGGGCCACCTTCCCCCCGCGCAGTCGCGCCGCCTCGGCGAGGGCGAACCCCATCTTCCCCGAGGCCGGATTGGAGATGAACCGCACCGGGTCGAGCGCTTCCCGCGTGGCCCCGGCCGTGACCAGCACGTTGAAAGGGCGCGCAGGGAGATGGTCTCGATGGGCGCCAGTCGCCCGATCCCCTCCTCGCCGCAGGCCAGGTCGCCCTCCGCCGGGTCCACGAAATGGTAGCCCAGCACCTTGAGCTCCCTCACGTTGCGCACCACCTGGGGGTTCGTCCACAGGCGGGTGTTCATCGCCGGGGCGATGAGGACGGGGCACTTAATCGCCAACAGCGTGGTGGTGAGCAGGTCGTCGGCCACGCCGGCGTGTAGCTTGCCGAGAAGGTTGGCCGTGGCCGGGGCGACGACGCAGAGGTCCGCCTCCCGCGCCAGGTCCAGGTGGCGGTACTCGGGTGAGCCCGAGGAGGAGAACATCTCGACCAGTGCCGGCCGGCCGGTGAGCGAGGAGAAGGTCAGGGGAGTCACGAACCGGGCCGCGTTGGCCGTCAGGACGGTGTCCACCTCGACGCCGTGCCGGACGAAATCGCGCGCCAGCTCGCACGCCTTGTAGACCGCAATCCCCCCGGTCACGCCCAGGAGGACCCGGCTACCTCTCACCCGTTCGTAGTCTATCGCGCGGTCCATACCAGCCTCCCATACCCCGCTAAGAAGACGTTGGCATTATACCACGGAGGGGGGATGCTGTGGCCCGCGTGAGGTTGTGCGTAGACTTGGCTGTGGTGTTCCACACCCATTCCATGTGCTGAATTGTGAATTACATCGCCCCCCAACCATTCCGGTAAAGGGTTGAGGGATTTTCGCGCTTCGGGTCGGCGACCCTTGACGACCTTGCATTTTTGTGCTAAATTAAATTAACCTTGGGAAAGGTCTAAAAAGGGAGGATAAAATGGACAAACCCAAGTTCTTCTCTTCTCTTCTCTTCTCTTCTCTTCTCTTCTCGTCGATTTCGTGGCGTTCTTTCTGATTTCCTGTGAAGACGCCCTCTCGCCGTCGGAGTTATCACCGTCACCGAACGAGAGCTCTCTGGGAGGGGAGAGTGACCCCCCGCTGGGTTACTGGCGGATTGAGGGAATCATTGACGCCCCGCTCGACTGGACCCCCGGTTACCCCTACCGGGTACAGATCTGGATGTTCGGGCGAGAAGGAATGGACCAGCTCATCGGTCCGATGACGTTCACGCTGCTCTTCACCTATCCCGGCCAGAACTACAATCGCTGGTCCTTCGAGACCCAGGGGGATTACTATTGGTGGGGGGACATCTACCACTTGTTCTTTATTCCCAACCCCACCTGGTGGTCATTCCCCTTGGGTGAACCGCCGGTCTATGGGCACACCTATGTCCGGGGGTACAAGTTGGTAGAATTTGGAGGAGGCTGGGTGTTGGTGTTGGCGGATGAGGATACATCCTTCAACCCGTATAACCCGCCCAATCCCAATACGGATTGGAAGTACTACCAGCCATACCTTTACCTTCAGATGCCACGCTGTGATCTCTACTGGGCCTGGACTTCTGTCTATCTCGACTTAAGATAAGGAGGTGAAAACCGTGACCAAGATGACAATCCTTTTACTCTGCGCCCTCACGTTTTCGGCCACGCTCGGCCTGGCCGACGACGACTTGCAGGTTCTCTGGGAACAGCCCTACGACCTTGTGAGAATGAACGGAGGTTTTGGGATTTACGGTGAGTACTACACCCAGGACGACTTCACCCTGGAGACGGACGCGGTGCTCGAGGCCGTCGAATGCTGGGCTTATTACTACTTCCCCGATGACGACTACCACCCCCAGCCTTTCAACGTGACCATCCGCTACGACCACTACGGCATGCCCGGCGGCTACTACATAACCACCAGGACCTTCGATGTGGAGGAGACCGACACGGGTGACGACTACTACGGGTATACCGTGTACCACTACCGGTTGAACATAGATGGCCGCCATGTTGACGGCGGGACGCCGTTCTGGCTCGAAATCCGCACGGATGCCAGGAACTGCAAATGGGCCTGCAAAGATGTGGGCAACCTGTACTACCAGTGGAACCAGTGGGATAAAGCGGCCTTCTTCCGCCTCCTGGGCACGCCCCAGGACACCCGCGTGGAGCCCATGAGCTGGGGGGAGATAAAGGCTGGGTACTCGGACTAGCGTCCGCTGTTTAGACGCCGTGTGCCTAAATGTAGGGCGGGGACTTCCGTCTATCTCGACTTAAGATAAGGAGGTAGAAACCATGACCAGGATTACGATTCTTCTACTCCTCGTCGTCGCGTTCTCGGCCGTCCCCGTCGCGGCCGACGACGAACTCCAGGTACTGTGGGACCAGTGCTACGACTTCGCGTTCATGAACGGCGGCTGGGGGATATACGGCGAGTACTACACCCAGGACGACTTCACCCTGGAGATGGACGCGGAAATCGAGGCCGTGGAATTTTGGGCGTTCTACTCCCCCGAGGAGCCCGCCCACCCCAGGCCGTTCGACGTGAACGTGCGCTACGACCAGTACGGCATGCCCGGCGCCTACTACTATAGGACCAGGGTCGGCGGCGACGACCTGGAGGAGACCGACACCGGATTCGATTACAACGGGCATACCCTGTACCTGTACCGGCTGAATATCGAGCCCTGCCACGTTGACGGCGGGACGCAGTTCTGGCTCGAAATCCGCTCGGACGCCGAGAACTGCAAATGGGGCAGCAAAACTACAGGCAACCTGTACTACCAGTGGAACCAATGGGACGTTGCGGTCTACTTCCGCCTCCTGGGCACGCCCGTCGCTGGCGTCGAGACCGCGAGCTGGGGGGAAATCAAGGCGGGTTTCTCGGACTAGCGCCCGCGGTTTAGACGCCGTGTGTCTAAATGTAGGGCGGGGATTCCAATCCCCGCCGCGTTAAAAGGCAGCCCTCACCCCGACCCTCTCCCACAGGGAGAGGGGAGCCGCTCCGATCCTCACCCTGGCCCGTCGGCAAGCCTCTCCCTAAAAGGGAGAGGGGGCCGCTGCACCCCCCACCCTAGCCCGTAGGCGAGCCTCCCCCCAAAGGGGGGAGGGGACGCATGGCAACCCTCACCCCCATTCCCGTCGGCGCGCCGCTCCCACGGGGAGAGGGGGGGGAAATGCAGGGCGGGGATTCGATCCCCGCCGCTTTTTTTACGCAACCGAAAACTACAGGTCGTAGTACAGGAAAATCTCGTAGGGGTGCGGGCGGTTGACTATCCTTTGTATCTCGTTCTCCCGCTTGTAAGCCAGATAGGCGGCGATGAGCTCGTCGTCGAACACCCCGCCGACCTTGAGGTACGCGTGGTCGTACTCCAGGGCGTGGAGCGCCTGGACGAAGTCTCGGGGCATGAGGTGGTTTTTGCGCTCGGGCCCGACCAGGCCGCTCATCCGGCCCATGCCCTCGGGACCGAACGGTCCGTAGCCTAGCTCGGCGGGATCCAGTGCGTCCCGGATGCCGTCCAGCCCGGCCATGAGTTGCGCGGCCAGGGAGAGGTAGATGTTGCCGGTGGCGTCGGAGGGGCGGAACTCGATCCGCCGCTTTTCGGGCGCGGCGTAGGCCGGGACGCGGACCGCCGCCTCCCGGTTGGCCATGGCGTAGAAGAGCCACACCGGCGCCTCGTAACCCTCCACCAGCCGCTTGTAGGAGTTGGTGCTGGCGCAGCACAGGGCGGCCAGGCTCCGGGCGTGCTTGAGCACCCCCGCCGTGTAGGCCCGCGCCAAGCGGTTGAGACCCGTCTCGTCGTCCCCGGCGAAGGCGGATTCCCCGTCGCCTTTACACAGGTACTGGTGGAAGTGCATCCCAGACCCGTTGACCCCGTAGATGGGCTTGGGCATGAAGGTGGCGGTTTTCCCGGCGAGGACGGCCAGGTTCTGTATCACGTACTTGATCCACATCCCGTTGTCGGCCGTGCGCGCGAGGTCGTTGAAGAGGACCTCGATTTCCTGCTGCCCCGGTCCGCCCACCTCGTGGTGGTGGTACTTCACCGGGATGTCCATCTCGGTCAAGAGCCGCATCACCTCGGTGCGCAGGTCGTGGGTTTTGTCCCGGGGGTTGACGGCGTGGTAGCCGTCCTGGTGCTTGATCTGGTACCCCAGGTTCCCGTGCTCCGAAGGACCGTAGTTCCAGTCGGCCTCGTCGCAGTCGAACTCATAGCCCAGGGCGTTGTCGCGCGTGGTGAAGACGACCTTGTCGAAGATGAAGAACTCTAGGCCAGAGCCCGCTTGGCGACCTGCCGGGGATCGCCGGGGAAGGGCTCGCCGGTCCCCGCGGCGCAGCAGTCGCAGATGAAGCTGGCGCACGGCTCCTCCCAGAATACGTCCTCCATCGCCGTGGTCTTGTCCGGGATGAGCACCATGTCCCCGCCGGTGACTTTTCGCTGGAAGCCGGCGATGGCCGAGCCGTCGAAGCCCACCCCCCGGGTGAAAACCTTCTCGTCGAGGAACTCCACCGGGAGGGTCACGTGGTGCCAGCGGCCGGGGAGGTCCACGTACTTCAGGTCCACCGTGGTGATTTCCTCCTCCTTGAAGCGCTTTTTAATCTCCTCGGCCGAGGTCTCGTGGGTGAAGTCGAACTTGTACATGCCCGTCTCCCCGTGGGGGTAAAAAAAGGGAACGCCCGCTCTTTTTAGTTCAAGGCAAGGGGTTTTGCCAGGGGCATAGCTCGGTTCACCGGGGGCGTAGCTCGCTTCGCTCGGTTAAACCCCTTGTTCCACCCCTTGTTTAGTTTAGTGGATTCTATCCGCCCCGCCGGCGGCTGTCAACCGCGGGGCCCGTCAATCCGCCCGGTCGGAATGCCTCACTCGGACGCGAGGGGAATCTGCGGGGGGTGGTCCAGGCTCAACTCGGGGATTTTACAGGCATTGACCCCCGCGCCGCACTCGGCGAGAAGCCCCTCCAGCCGCTCGACCCGCTTCGGCAGCACGCCCAGGGAGGTGTAGCCCTCCACCGCGGCCCGGAGGTAGGCGCAGGCCAGCTCTTGGTGACCCAGCCCCCGCGCCAGCCGACCCAACAGCTCCAGCGCCTCGGCGCGCTCGAAGGGGACGCCGTACCGGTGGAACACCCGGTAGGAGCGCGTCAACAGTGGATGGGCCGCGACATGGTCGCCGTCGGCCGCCAACACCTCTCCCAGCCGGCACTCCACCCGGGCCTCCTGGACCGGGTTCTGTATCCCCTCGGCGATTTGGACCGCCCCTCTCAGGTCGGCGAGAGCCCCGCCCCGTCTCCCCAGGCGCGAAAGGACCAGCCCCCGGTTGGACATGGACTCCGCCTGCCCCTCCCGGTGATCCAGCCGGCGGTGCAGATCCAGGGCGCGGGTGAAATGCTCCAGGGCGGTTCCGTCGTCGCCCCGCTCCTGGGCCACCCGTCCGAGGGAGTTGAGGGTCCAGGCCTCGAGGAAGTGGTTCTTGATCCCGGCGTGAATCCGGAGCGCCTCACTCAAAAGCTCCTCCGCCCGGTCGAAGTCCCCCCGGTAGAACTTGAGCAGCCCGAGGTTCCCCAGACAGTGGGCCTCGGTCACGGGTACTCCGGAGCGCCGGCTGAGCTCCAGGGTCTTCTCCAACAGCTCCCCGGCCTCGTCGAACCCCCCCGTCTCGAGGTACACGCTCGAAAGGTTGGACATCGTGACCGACTGGCCAAACACGTCGTCGCGTTCGGAGTATATTTGCAGGGCCTCGCGGTAGGCTGCGATGCTCTCCGCGAACTCGCAGCGCACCCGGCGGATGATGCCCACGTTGCCCAGGCAGCGGGCCGCCGTCGTCGTGTTCCCCTGCCGGCGCTCGAGCTCCAACGCCTGCTCGTAGGCCCGCAGCGCGGCGGGGTAATCGCCCTTGCGGAAAAAAACCGAGCCGAGGTTGTGGATGACGCGGCTCGTCACGGCCGCCTCGCCCAGGCGCCGGTTGATGGCCAGCGCCTTCTCGTAGGCCTGGATCGAGGAGGAGTAGTCGCACTGGTAGAAGTGCACGTTGCCCAAGTTGTTGTGCACGTTGGAGATGAGCCGCTGGTCCCCGGCCTCCTCGGCGGCCGCCAAAGCCCGCTTGAAGACCTGTTTCGCCGTCTCGTAGTCGCAGGTGTAGACGTGTACCCGGCCCAGTTCGATGAGCGATTTCACCATCGCGACCGGCCGACCGGCGCTCAGTTCGAGCGCAGAATCGAGAATCTCCACCGCCCGGGCGTAGTCGCCCTTCGTGCAGTGCTCGGCACCTTGCTCGACGAGCATCTCGGCCTCGTGGAGTCTATCCTCAATCTCTTTGAAGGCCTCCCGCGCCTCGGAAAAACGCCCGAGGGCCCCGTCGGCGTTCCCCCGCGCCCGGCAGACGTGCCCCAGACCGGCGAGGAAGGTTCCGGTGAGGTTCCGACGTCCGGAATCGGCGGCCCGCGCCAGCCCCCGGAGGAACAGCTCCTCGGCTCTCACCGCGTTCGCGCGTTTAAGCTCGCACCGGCCCAGACCGACCAGTGACTCGAGCTCGGCCGTCTCGTCCGCCGCGGTCTCGGCGCGGGCGAGGGCGTCCGCGTAAGCCTTCGCCGCCCCTTCCCAATCCCCGCGCAGATAAAGGAGCAATCCGGCGGTCTTGTACACCTGCGCCCGCCGGGCGTCGGTATCCGAAGCCTTGTCCGCGCGGCGGAGCGCGTCCACAACTGCGTTCCAGTGTCCCGCGGACGCCTCCTCCAGGGCGGTGAGAAAATGTTCCAGCGCCTCAGACCCCACGAGACACACGGGGAAAACCGGCGTGGGGAGCCATTCCAGGTGCCCAAGGAGCCCGATGGCTTCATTGAACCGCTGCTGATAGTCGGTCATGATCTCATCCGTGACGGAGCGAATCGCCGGCGCGAACCGGGAAAGAACGCATCATCCTTTTACATTACAACAAAATCCTCCTCGTGTCAGCCCTAAAAAAAGGGCGGCCTAAGCCACCCTTTATCGCGAAACGGATCCTCTAGTAATTGCCCTTGGCGAAGCGCTCCAGTTTGTCCACCAGCTCGTAGCCGATGCGGCTCTGGCTCTCCACGCTCGAGGCGCCGATGTGGGGGGTGAGGATCACGTTGTCGAACTTTTTCAGCGGATTCTTCGGATCCATCGGCTCGACCTCGAAGACGTCCACGGCGGCCCGGCCCACCTTGCCCGACTCGAGCGCCTTGACCAGGGCCTCCTCGCTGACGACCCCGCCGCGGGCGACGTTTATCAGGATCACGTCTTTCTTCATCTTCGCGAACTCGGGATCCGAGATGAGGTGGTGGGTGTCCTTGGTGTGCGGCAGGTGGAGGGTGATGATGTCCGAATCGGCCAGGAGCCTGTCGAAGGTCACCATGCGGGCGTAATCGCACTCCTCGACGAGGGGATCGAAGCCGATGACGCTCATGCCCAGGCCCTTGGCGCGCTTGGCGACCTCGGTGCCGATGCGTCCCAGACCGATGATGCCCAGGACCTTGCCCCCCAGCTCGTTGCCCTTGAAGAGTTTCTTTTCCCAATTTCCCTTTTTCACGGAGGCGTCGGCGCGGCAGATGTGGCGGCTCACGGCGAACATGAGGCCGATGGTCAGCTCGGCCACGCCGGCGCTCGAAGCGGCCGGGGTGTTCGTGGCCCGCGTCCTGCATCATCTTGACGGCGTCCTCGGCCACTGCATCGCAGATGAGAACCTTCATCACTCCTCCAATCGGAGTCTAAAATCCCTTCGGGATGGGTATTGCGGAGGCCGCCCGCGCTGGGCGATCCCTTCAACCTATTTGAAACCGAGGATGTCGTCCACGTTCAACAGGAGATCGCGAACCTCGGGCAGCGTCATCGTCCCCATGTGGGCGATGCGGAAGGTCTTCTCCTTGAGCTTGCCGTAACCGTTGGAGAGCGAGTATCCGCGCTTGCCCAGCTCGGAGTTGAGGTCGGCCACGGAGATGCCCTTGGTGTTCGTGATGCAGGTCAGGGACAGGCTCTCGTAGCCGGGCTCGGGGAAAAGCTCGAAGCCCCGGCTCTTGGCCCACTCCCGGACGAGCTTGGCCATATCGATGTGCTTGGCCCAGTGGGCGTCCAGGTCTTTCGCGTAGCGCTCCGCCTGCTTGCCCAGGGCGTAAACCAGGCTGATGGCCGGGGTCGAGGGGGTCTGGTTGGTTTTTTTGCCGGCGGCGTACTCCTTGGCGCTGAGGAGGTCGAAGTAAAAGCCGCGATTCTCCACGGTCTCGGCGCGCTTGAAGCATTTCTCGCTCACCGCAGCCACGGCCAGACCGGGGGGCAGGCTCCAGGCCTTCTGGGTGCCGGCCAGAATGTAGTCAATACCCCAGGCGTCCACCTCGATCTTGGCGGCGGCCATGCCGGAAACCGCGTCCACGGCGAGGATCACGTCCGGGTACTTTTTCATCACCTCCGTGATCTCCTTCAGCGGGGACATCACCCCGGTGGAGGTCTCGTTGAAGACCACGGTCACCAGGTCGTACTCGCCCGTGGCGAGCTTGGAGTCTATATCCTCGGGTTTGGCCGCCTTGCCCCATTCGTAATCCAGGCGGTCGCTCTTTTTGCCGTTGGCCACGGCGATGGTGTGCCAGCGGTCGCTGAATGCGCCCACCACGACGCTGAGGACCTTTTTCTTGCACAGGTTGAGGAGGGCGCCTTCCATCAGGCCGGTGGAGGAACAGGTCCCGATCCAGATGAACTTGTCGGTGTAGAGAACCTTCCTCACGTTGTCCACGCAGAAGGCATGTATCTTCTCGTAATCCTTGGACCGGTGCCCGACCATGGGCACGGCCATATCGTGAAGCGACTCGGGGGTAACCTCGACGGGGCCCGGGATGAAGAGCTTCTTGTGCATCGATCCTCCTGGACTTAAAGAGGTAAAAATGCCGGTTCCAGAGCGGGGGCAATTGTACGCAAGGTGCGGTTGACTGTCAAGGGGTACCAATACAGGTAAAACGGCCTACCCAAGCCGATTTTCGCCCACCAGGGAGGGGAAGGGTGCGGTGGCTGAATTCCGCTATTCTTTTCACAAATGTGACCCCATCGGGGTTGACAACGAATGCCGCTGTAAATATACTGCGCAGGGTCTTTCGGCTGAAAAACCGGGAGGGTCGTGCGGCGTCTAGCGTGGATTGCAGGGATCGTCATACTGCTCTCATCGGCTTGTATCGCCGCCGAACACCTGCTCGCATGGGTCGCATCGGGGGAGGCCGAACGGGTTGAGGTTCTGGACCTGACAACCGGGGAGATTCTCTCCAGCTTCGACCTCGACGCGGCGCCAACCCATCTTTCCCTCACCCCGGATCTGGAGTACCTCTACATTTCCTGCCGCTCCGACGGACAGACCCACGTACTCCGGCCTTTCACGGGGAGCCCGGTCAAAAGGCTTCCTTACGTTTACCCCGTCTTCAGCGCCCACGATTCGGCTCACTACTACGCCCCCGGGCTCGGCGGCGTTTTCCGCTACGAGGTGGACGGCTACGGCTTCGAGCAGTTGGCCTACCTCCCGGACACCCAGAACAGTTTCGCCTACACCGTCTCCACCGGCGCGCGGTGGTTCATCTACGCGCAGCGCTTCGTGGACTGGCGCGAACAGGGGATAACCGACGCGCCTGTCTACGAGCGGGTGACGGTGTGCAACCTGGAGGATTCCACCGGCCGGCACGTTAATCTGGGAGCCGAGCCGCTCTGCGTGGCGATTTCATCGAGGGAAGACTACGCGGCCGTCGGCTGCGCCAACGGCGACGTCTCCCTCATCGCCCTGAACTCCGATCCCGCGGTGACTTACACCGAGGAGCTGGCCGGCCCGGTCCGTTTCGTAGGCTTCACCCCCGACGGCGGGGAGATTCTCTTCACCTCCGAGGACAAGCTCTACACCACTTGGGTGGGGTACGCGGACGAAACGCCGGTGAGCCCCGACCTGCAGGCAATCCAGCTCGGCGGCGCGGAGATTGTGGACGGGGCTGTGACCCCCGACGGCAACCTAGTGGTGGTGGACGGGTCGGGCACGCTCAGCCTCGTGGACCTCGAAGAGAATAAGGTCACCCTGAGCCTCACCGTGGAGCCGGGGACCAGCGACCTCGTCGTGGCCCTGGTGGACGAGTCCAGGCTCTGATCCGTTTCACCGGCGGAGACGCCGGGATGTTTTAGAAAACAGCCGGAGCCCTTGAGTCCAGACCCGCGTTCCAGTCACCACCGAGAAGGACGCCGTGATGTGGGGAAAACCACCCCGGCGGCTCAGCGGAGAGGATTCAAAAGCTTCGTGTAACAACCGGTCCGAAGACCGGGGGGAATTCGGCGCCCCCCCTCAGGCGCCCGTGACACCGCAACCATCTGAACCTCCAAGGAGCTGATAGATGGCCGAAGAACTCAATCCCTTCAAGATCGCCCAGGCCCAGTTCGACGAGGCCGCCAAAAAACTCGGCCTCGAACCCCCCATGTGCGAGCTCCTGCGCTGGCCCCGCCGCGAGTACCTCTTCACCATCCCGGTGAAGATGGACAACGGGAAGACCAAGGTCTTCCACGGCTACCGCGTCCAGTACAACGACGCCCGTGGCCCGTGCAAGGGCGGCATCCGCTGGCACCCGGACGAGACCATAGACACCGTCCGCGCCCTGTCGGCGTGGATGACCTGGAAGTGCTCCGTGGTAGACATCCCCCTCGGCGGCAGCAAAGGCGGCGTGACCTGCAACCCCAAGGAGCTCTCCGAGGGTGAGAAGGAGCGTCTGGCCCGGGGTTGGATGCGCGTCATCGCCCGCGAGCTGGGCGAGCACCGCGACGTCCCCGCCCCCGACGTTTACACCACCCCCCAGATCATGGCCTGGATGATGGACGAGTTCGAGACCATCGTCGGCCGCAGCCACCCCGCCGTCATCACCGGCAAGCCGTTGGAGCTGGGCGGATCCCAGGGCCGCGGCGACGCCACCGCCCGGGGCGGCATCATCACCGTCCGCGAGGCCTGCAAAATCCTCAAAATAGACCCGGCCAAAGTCACCTACGCCATCCAGGGCTTCGGCAACGCGGGCCAGTTCGCCGCCACCCTGCACAAGGAAGTTCTGGGCGGGGGCAAGCTGGTCGCCGTGTCCGATTCGAGCGGCGGCATCTACTCCGCCGCGGGATTCGATCCCCACGACCTGGTGAAGTGGAAGCTCGAGAAGGGCTCCGTCACCACCTACCCCAAGGCCGAGAAGAAAATCTCCAACGAGGAGCTCCTGGAGCTGCCCGTGGACGTCCTCTACCCCGCGGCCCTGGAGAACGTCATCACCAAAGAGAACGCGGCCAAGATCAAGTGCAAGATCTCCTGCGAGCTGGCCAACGGCCCGACGACACCGGACGCCGACGTCATCCTGCACAAGGCGGGCATCCACGTCATCCCCGACTTCCTGGCCAACGCCGGCGGGGTGACCGTCTCCTACTTCGAGCAGGTCCAGGGCACCTACAACTACTACTGGAAGCTGGAGGACGTGCGGAAGCAGCTCGACGAGAAGATGACCAACGCCTACCACGCCGTATACGACATGCACAAGAAGCAAAACGTGCACATGCGGCTGGCGGCGTACATGGTCGCGGTCAAGCGCGTCGCCGACGCGGTCAGACTGCGCGGTTGGGTGTAAACCCAACGACGTACAAAAGGGCCTCCCAAGTGGGAGGCCTTTTTTTGTAAACTTACATCATGTTTATGTTGACAATTACTGAGCTTATAGTTTACAATTAAAATATGCGCTTAAGTGAGAATCAGAAGAAGGCTCTTAGAAAACGGTTTCTCGAACTGGTTTTCGAGAAGAAGACGGCGTTTATAAAACACCTTGCCGATGAGTTCAACATCTCCCGACAGATGGCCAGCCGCTACCTGTCATCACTGGTCAAAGAAGGTCTGGTGAAGCGGGATGGCAGAGGACGCGGAACGTCATACAGATTAGTGGAAGTTGAACATAGCTACAGTGGCCCGGCCGGCGAACTGGATGAAAACAGGGTATGGCTCAGTGAAATTAAACCCCATCTGGAAAGGTACGAGTTGCCGCAGAACGTCATGGACATATGTCATTATGGAACCACGGAAATGCTTAATAATATCTATGAGCACGCCGCCGCACAAAAATATTACGGTAAGGTCTCTGTAAACGCCTTGACGGTGACCATCTTGGTTATTGACGATGGCATCGGGATATTTAGAAAAATCAAAGAGGAATTCGACCTGGCAGAACCGAGGGACGCAATCATCGAACTTTCAAAGGGTAAATTAACCACCGACGAGCGGCACCACACAGGCGAGGGTATCTTCTTCGCCTCCAGAATGATGGATGCATTCATTATTCTCTCTGGAAAGCTGTCATTTCAAACCTGGCGGGGTGAAGACTGGCTGCTGGAATCCAGTAAACGGATCGAAGGAACGGCAATCAAGATGGAAATCAACCGGGACAGCGACAGAACTGAATGGGTCGATAAAATGATCAAACGCGCTCAGACCACCTAAACTCCAATAAGATGCAGAAGACCCAATGCGTGGTTGAAAACCATACCCTCATCTGTTTATCCTTAAACCAGACTGAACAAAAGGAGGGGGTTCCATGCGTACCTATTTGTTGCTGGTTGTCCTGGTGTGCGTCTCTTGCACCACCACCACGGGCGCCGGACCCACCGACCTCACCGACGCCGTGGTCGTCTTCCTGGGCGCCTCGATCACCGAGAACTTCTACTACCCCGAGTACGAGCAGTTCTTCCCCGACTACGACTTTCACAAGGTCACCGAGTCCACCCCGGACAAGTCGCCGGTCTTCCCCGACGTCGAGGCGTTCGGTCCGGACATCGTCACGTTCAAGGAGTGCGGGCCTACTTCGATCCGGGCGGGGAGACCGACCTGGAGGCCATGCAGGGTTACATGCAGGACATCGCCGATTTCTGCGAGAGCATCGGGGCGGTGCCGGTGCCGGCCACCACGCTGCCCATTGACGTGGGCTACGGCGGCAACACCCAGGCCCAGCTCGACGACATCATCGAGTTCGACGCCTGGGTCCGGAGCTGGTGCGCGGACAACGGCTGGGTGTACATGGACTACTACACCTGGATCGCCGACGCCGACGGTCAGCTGCCCCGGGGTTACCACGACGGCGACGGCCTCCACCCCAACCAGGACGGCTACGACGTCCTCGGCCCCCACGTGATTCCCACCCTGGAGGGCGTGGAGCTGACCGCCTCCGACTCGACCTTCGGGCGGATAAAGGCCCTGTACCGCTGAAAGCGCCTTCGGACACCGGGGGCAAAGGGCTTGACCAAGCTTTAGCCGGCAACGCTCCCGGCGGTGTGTTGATACCCCTCCCCCCTCTGGGGGGAGGGTTTGGGAGGGGGGTAAGGGGGCGGGAACAGAGGCCCGCCCGCTCATTTTTAAGGCAAGACGACGGCGACGCCCGGTTCCACCGACGGCGGCCGGGTTTGCCCTTCAGGGTGGGCTGTGCTATCATCCGCCCCAACCGAGCGTAGCGAGCTATGCCCCTGGCAAACCGAGCGAAGCGAGCTACGCCTCTGGCGAAACCTATCCGCCTGGCGCTCGACGCCACACAGGAGTTTTTAAGGAGTTCAACCGCATGGCGAAGTACGTTTACACCTTCGGCGCCGGGAAAGCCGAGGGCTCTACCAAGATGAGGGACCTCCTGGGCGGCAAGGGCGCGGACCTGGCCGAGATGTCCAGCCTCGGCATCCCCGTGCCCCCCGGCTTCACCATCACCACCGAGGTCTGCACCGGCTATTACGAGAACGACAAGACCTACCCCGCCGACCTGGAGGCCCAGGTCAATCGGGCTCTCGCGGCCACCGAGAAGATTTGGGGCAAGCGGTTCGGCGACGCGAAAAACCCGCTTCTCTTCAGCGTGCGCTCCGGCGCACGGGTATCCATGCCCGGCATGATGGACACCGTCTTGAACCTCGGCCTCAACGACGAGACCGTCCGGGGCCTCATCGAGGCCACCGGCAGCGCGCGTCTCGGCTGGGATTCCTACCGCCGCTTCATCGAGATGTTCGCCAACGTGGTCCGGGGCGTGGACCGCGACCTCTTCGAGCACGCCCTTCAGGAGGCCAAGGACGCCAAGGGCGTCAAGCTGGACACCGATCTGGACGCGGCCGACATGGAGCGGCTGGTCGGGCGGTACAAGGAAATTTACCGGCGGGAGCTGGGCGAGGATTTCCCCCTGGACCCGAAAAAGCAGCTCTGGGCCTCGATCGGCGCAGTCTTCGGCTCCTGGGAGACCCCCCGCGCCGTCACTTACCGCAGGCTTAACGGCATCCCCAATGACTGGGGTACCGCGGTCAACGTGCAGACCATGGTCTTCGGCAACATGGGCGACGACTCGGCCACCGGGGTGGCCTTCACCCGCGACCCGGCCACCGGCGCCCACGCCTACTTTTACGGCGAGTTCCTCGTCAACGCCCAGGGCGAGGACGTGGTGGCCGGTATCCGGACACCGCAACAGATAAGCCGGCCCGGCAGCCGCGAGTGGGCCGCGAGCAACGGCATCGGCGAGGATGTGCGCCGGGCCAAGTTCCCCTCCCTCGAGGAGATAATGCCGAAAATCTACGCCGAGCTCGAGGGCATCCGGAAAAAGCTCGAGGAGCACTACCGCGACATGCAGGACGTGGAGTTCACCATCGAACGGGATCGGCTCTGGATGCTGCAAACCCGGCGGGGCAAGCGCACCGCCGCCGCCGCGGTAAAAATCGCCGTGGACATGGTGAAGGAAAAGCTCATAGACAAAGAGGAGGCGATCATGCGGGTGGAGCCCAACCGCCTTGACGACCTCCTCCACCCGGTTTTCGACGAGGACGCGAAGATGAGGGCGATCACCGTGGCCAAGGGCCTGCCCGCCTCCCCCGGCGCCGCCACGGGCCAGATAGTTTTCACCGCCGACGACGCCGAAGCCTGGGCCGGCGAGCACAAGCGTGTCATCCTGGTCCGCCTGGAAACGAGCCCCGAGGACATCCACGGCATGAACGCCGCGGTGGGAATCCTCACCGCCCGTGGGGGGATGACCTCCCATGCCGCGGTGGTGGCCCGCGGGATGGGCAAGTGCTGCGTGGCCGGCTGCGGCGACATCTCCATAGATTACGCCAACAAGCGCTTCACCGCCTCCGGCAAGACCCTGAAGGAGGGCGACTGGCTCTCCC
>JAPLSK010000152.1 GCA_026398675.1 bacterium
GCCGTCTGGGCTCCATGCTGGATGTTGATCGTTGCTACTGAAGTTGCTGGTCACATTGGTCTGGCTGCTCCCGTCGGCGTTCATAACGTAGATATCGCTGTACCAGTTGCTGTTGGAAGCGAAGGCAATGTGGCGGCCGTCCGGGCTCCAGTCGGGATCCCAGTCACTGGTTACGTTGTAGGTCAACTGGGTCTGGTTGCTCCCGTCGGCGTCCATCACGAAGATTTCCCAGTCCCCGTCGCGTACGGAGTGGAAGGCGATATGGCCGCCGTCCGGACTCCAGGCGGGATGTCCGTCATCGCTGCCATTGTAGGTCAACTGGGTCTGGTTGCGCCCGTCGCTGTCCATCACGAAGATCTCGGCGTCCCCGTCGCGGTCGGAAGTGAAGGCGATGTGGCTGCCGTCGGGACTCCAGGCGGGAGACCCGTCAATGCAGTCGTTGTAAGTCAACTGGGTCTGGCTGCTCCCGTCGGCGTTCATAACGAAGATTTCGTCGTTTCCGTCGCGGTAGGAGGTGAAGGCGATGCGGCCGGTTAAGTCTCCGTCCCCATCGCCGGTGGGCACTTCCGCGCAGCCGAGGAGCCCCGCCCCGAGCACCAAGGCTAGAATGAGTATCAGTCTCGATACATCCCTCATCGAACCACCTCCAGAGTTAAAAAGAGGTTATCACAATCTAGTGTAAATCACAAAAAATTTCAGCCGGTGTGCACCAAGTAGGTCACGAAACACACGTAGACGGCGAGAAAAACCGCCCGCCGTCCATTGGTTCCGTAGGGGCGGGTCTTTAGACCCGCCCGTTTTTCAAGCCGACCCTCACCCCGGCCCGTGGGCGAATGCCCCTTCCTGGGAGGGAGAGGGAGATAGGGAGACCGCGGCGTCAATCGCCGCCCAGATACGTATCAATGATTTCCTTGAATTCCTCTCTGCTCCGGCCCCCGACGATGACCTTCCGCACCAGCCCCTCGGGGTCCACGATCCACGTGGTGGGGATGCTGTCCGCGGCGTAGTAGACCTGGGCCTTCTCGTTGGTCTGGGTGTAGAGGACGAGGGGGTAATTTATCCCATGCTCTTCGGCGAATTCGGTCAAACCGCCCACCTCGAGATAATCGTCCACGCTGACCCCCACCACGCCGAACGCGCCGCCGTACTCCTCGATGAGGTCCACGAAATTGGGAATCTCTTCCTCGCAGGGCGGGCACCAGGTGGCGAAGACATTGATGAAGAGCACCTTGTCACCCAAATCTCCGGCGAGCTCGTAGGGTTCGCCGCCGAGAGAGGGCGCGGTGAAGAGCGCGGGGGCCTTACCGTAAAAAACCTCGAAGCGGGAGTCCAGGAAGGCGTAGTAGCCCGCCTCAATCCGCGCAGTGATTTCGTCCTGCCGTTTGGCGGGGAGCGAGTCGTAGTACGCGTTCATCTCCGCCTCGGTGGTCCCGTAGGCGGCGAAAATCTCCGCCTCGGTCCGGCCGGTGTACGACACGGTGTAGAGGTCCACCAGGAGTTTCACCGCGTCGTCGTCGGTGAGGGCGAAGGCCGGCGCGAGGCCGAGAATCAAGACTAAAACGATGAGCCGCCGCATTTTTCCTCCAGGTTTTAAGGATTCGACGCTTATACCCCTCACCCTAGCCCGTAGGCGAATGCCTCTCCACAAAGGGGCGAGGAGACATGCGGAGAGGTTCGCTAAACGGCCTCCCGGGCCAGCTCGACGGCCCGCTGGGCCACGGTTTCGATGGGGGTTTCGATGCCGAAAAACTCGATTTTCTCGAACAGCTCGGGGTTTTGCTCCTTCTCCTCGGTGAAGATGCGGACGCCCTCGCGCCACATGTTCCCGGTGAAGCGCAGCGCCATGGGTTTCGACAGGCCGTGCTCCTTCAGAAACATGACCACGCCCCGGGCGAAGTCGTCGCAGCGGGAGACGCCGCCGAAGCGGGCGCCGAAGATGGCCTTGACGTCGGGGTTGTCTTCCAGGAGCTTGAGCATCGCCGCCAGGCGCTCCGGGGTGTGCCCGCCGCCGGAGTCCATGAAGTTGGCCGGCCGGCCGCCGAAGTAGTTGATGAAGTCGTTGCCCATGATGCCGAAGCCGGCCCCGCCGGGGAACATCCCGATGTCGCCGTCCAGGTCCAGGTAGGGGATGCCCAGCTCCCGGGCCTTCTTCTCGCGGGGGGTGAGCTCCCCCTCCTCGTGCCGTCCGCCGCCGGCCAGGGCCTCGAGCCGCGGCTGGCGGAAGAGGGCGTCGTCGTCCACGTTGACGCGGGCGTCGGCCGCGACGATCTTCCCCTCTTGGGTTACGACCAGGGGGTTGATCTCGGCCATCTTGGCGTCCAGGGCGCGGAAGAGCTTTAATAGACGCGTCGTTATCGTGGAAAAGTTCGAGAGGAGCTCCCCCTCCAGGCCGATCTTTTTCCCCAGCGCCACGCCCTGGTGGGGGTAGAAGGGCTCGTCAATCCCCACCGTGAGCCGGTGGATGGCCTCGGGCCGTTCTTCGGCTATGCGCTCGATTTCTACTCCTCCCTCCCGGGAGGCGATGAGGGTGAGGGCGTAGGCGGCGCGGTCCAGTGCGACCCCCAGATAGAGCTCCTCCGCGATGTCCAGGGCGTCCTCGATCAAAAGTCTTCGCACCGGGAAACCGCCGATGGTGAGCCCGAGGCCGTTTCCACGGGTATCCGCGGTCGCGGGCAAAAAGTGGATGCTACCACAGAGCCCCGGTGAAATAAAGACTTACCGGGAGCCGGGCGGATTTGCTGATATAATTAACCCGTACCGCTGAGGGAGGTTTAAGGTGCGTCGAGTTGCTTTTTTCGTCGTGATTCTGTGTCTCGTATCCCTGGGCGGCGAGCTGCGGGTCTTCTCCACCGAGGGCGAGAGAATCGCCCTGGCGCCGGTGGTGGACCTGCGGGGGGACGCGTCCGCCGAGGCCGGTCACGCCGACGGGGTGCTGGAGAAAACCTTCGGCGGGGATATGGACCTGGTCTACAGCGGGACCGTGGCGGATGAGCCCGATTCCGGTGTTTGGGGTCCGGAGCAGCGCACCCGCGGTTTCACCCCCTACCTCGATCCCGCCGCCGATTACGGCGCCCGCGTCGTCCTCTTCGTCTTCATCGAGACCGACGGCGACTGGAGCCTTTACCTGGTCGGGGTGAACGGCAAGATTCTCGAGGAGCGGAGTTTCACGGGCACCTCCGCCGACGTGCTCCCCCTCTTGACCGCCGCCGCCGTCGAGGGCTTCCACCGCCAATTCCCGCCGGTCGTCGAAGAGACGGTCGCTTGGGGGAGGCTCATCGTCCGCTGCGACGGGCGGGGATTCACCGCCGCCGTGGACGGAAATTCCGTGGGGGTCGTTCCCCCCGACGGGCTCGAGCTGCGGCTGACCTCGGGTTCCCACCGCCTCACCCTCTACGACGGCGAGGGTACACCCCTGGAGACGCGCTTCGTGAGCGTCACGACCGAGGGGCTCTCGGTGGTGGAGTTCTAATTATGATACGAGGCGGAGGCGGGGGTGGAGGAGAGCGGTGCCGGGGAGGCCGTCGCCTCCTGCCTCTTGGATGTGCTTTTCGCCGCGTTCTGCCCCCCCGCCGAGGCCGATAATGACGATGACGGAACCTGGAGCCCCGGGAGCGACGATGACGACGACAACGGAGACGTTTGGGGACCGTCCACGGGCGACGACGATGACGACGATGACGATGATGATGACGGGGGTGATGGCGGTGTTTGGGGGCCGAGCCCGTGAGCGGGGTTCGACGTCGGGGGGCGATTCGCCCCCCCTTTTTTAATATTTCTTCCCAGTGAGGGGAGGAAGTGTAACGGGTGTAGTAGAACCCGCCTCCCGATTCTTCCCGTCGGTGCGGCGCATCGTTCGTTCGGTTTCAAGGAGCGAAGGCGCATCTTGTTCACCGCATTGAAGTTGGGAGAATGCAAAACCACGGCCGTCGGCCCGATGAAGGTGGCACGGTGCGTGCGTTAAATAAATGTGAGCTAAAGCGAAATACTTGGGAAATCCGCCTTGTCAGAAAGCTTTTTTTCGGCTAATTTAGTAGGGAATAATGGAACCGGAGGTGCGAAGATGAAAAACGCGATGCTGATGCTCTTCCTACTGGTCGGGGTTGTGTTCGCGAACACCTGGTCCGATCCGGTGGCCATCGTCGCTACCGACGCGGTGGAGTTCGTCGGCGGCCCCAGCAGTAACAGTCAGGTCGTGGACAGCCGCGGAACCCTCCACGTAGTCTTCTTCTCCGACTTCGATGAACCGGGAAACCGCGAAATTTACTACATGAACAACCGGGGCGGAACCTGGTCGGAGCCGCTGCGTCTCAGCTACGGGGAGAACATGTCCCACGTCCCCTCGATTGCGATCGACGCCGCGGGAAACATGACCGTAGTGTGGTACGACTACCGCCTGGGGTATCCGTACGCCGATGTTTTCTGGTGTCGTTACGACGCCGCTGCCGGCACCTGGAGCGAGGATTTACCGCTTGTGGTAACGGTCGGCTCCGGTTCGTTGGTTCCGGTGGTTCTTGCCGAACCCGGAGGGAAGGTTCACCTCGTCTGGAGCGACGGCAGGAACGGGGATTACCTCGACTTCGAGCTCTACTACCGGTCTTACGAAAACGGCCAGTGGTCGGAGGATTACCAGCTCACCAACGCCGGCCGCTTCTTCCGCTGGTTCCCGTGCATGGTCCTGGACGACGCCGGGAATCTTCACCTCTTCTGGGGCGACGAACGAACCGCCAGGAATGACTTTTACATCTACTACAAAAAGCTCAGCCCCGACGGCACCTGGACTGACGAGCTCAACCTCGGGCGGGGAGTCCCGCAGGACACCGTGATTTACAACAACTACTTGTTCCTGTCCCAGATCAACGTCGTGGATGTGGAGTCGGGGATTCCGGATGTGTCCAACCTTTTATTCGATCCCGACACCCCCACCCAGGTCAGATACTCGGTGAAGAATCTCGATGATCCCGAAGACGTCTGGGTCATCCGGGACATGCCGGTCAGTGGTGTGGGTGATTTCTACGTCACACAGCCCGCTCTGGCCACCTGCCGCTCGGGTGTCCGGGTGGTGTGGGGTCAGGGGACCGAGGGCAACATCAGCCTGTACCAGGCCACGGTGGGTCTGAACGGGGAGAGCGCCCCGGAGCTCTTCGGATCGACCACCGGCGACAACATGGGAATATCACTCTCGAGTGGGTTGAAAGGTGATTTGAACCTCGTCTACGTGCACACCACGACGGGTGATGCGGGCTGGGATCTCTATTACCGTCACGACGCCGTGCCCCGGGAGGGCAACATTGACGATCATTCTCCGCCTCGGATCCTCGTAAATTCGATCAACCCCAACCCGGCCAGCGACGGCGCGGTGGTGAGCTTCGATCTTCCCGTGACCGGAAACGTCGAGGTGGCCGTGTACGATACGGCCGGGCGCCGCGTGGGAACCGTTTTCTCGGGCACCCTGACCGCGGGACGGCACGAGCTAGCCGTGGATACCGCGGGGCTCCGTTCCGGGGCGTACTTCGTTCTGGCCACGAGCGGCGGTGTGAGCGCGAGCGCGCCCCTGGTGGTCACTCGGTAACCCGCCGCCCCCTTGCGCACCTCCCGAAGCGGATGGCCCGGACCATCCGCTTTGCCTTCGGGCGCGGCTTCTTCAGCGGCCGACGGTGGGTTTGGGGGCCGACCGACGGAATGTGTATCCGGGTCAGCCCGTTCTTGACTATCGGGGGCTCGGGTGCTAAACTACCGCTCCAAAAGCCGCTCCGAAGAATCCCGCCCCCCTGGGGCGGGGACGATTAAAACCAGCCAAAGACTGCGGGCCCACCAATGAACGTCTTGGTCTTGAACTGCGGTAGCTCTTCGGTAAAGTTTCAGCTACTCGACATCGACACCGAAAAAGTGCTGGCGAAGGGAATCGTCGAGCGGATCGGCGCGGGGCAGGCCCGGTTGAAATACAATACCGCCGGGGGTAAGCTCGAAAAGGAACCGCCCGATGTGAACGACCACGCCGAGGCCATCAAGGTCATCCTGGATCAGCTCACCGACGCCGAGACGGGTGTCCTCGCGTCCATCAAGGAGATAGACGCCGTGGGGCACCGCGTCGTCCACGGCGGGGAAGAGATGACCGAGAGCATGCTCATAGATGATAACGTGCACAAGGTTCTCGAGAAGTGCATCCCCCTGGCTCCATTGCATAACCCGGCCAACATCAACGGAATAGACGCGGCGACCAAGATCCTACCCGACATCCCCCAGGTCGGCGTTTTCGACACCGCATTCCACCAGACCATGCCGCGCACGGCCTATCTTTACGCCGTACCGGCCTGGCTTTATGAGAAATACCGCCTGCGGCGGTACGGTTTCCACGGAACCTCCCACCGCTATGTGAGCGAGCGCTGCGCCGACCTCATGGGTCGCCCTACCGGGGAGCTGAAGATAATCACCTGCCACCTGGGAAACGGGGCTTCCATGGCGGCGGTGCGCGGCGGGAAGAGCGTGGACACCTCGATGGGTTTCAGCCCCCTGGAGGGCCTGGTGATGGGCAGCCGTTGCGGCGACATAGACCCGGCCATCCCGGTCTTTCTGATGAGGAACGAGGGCTTCTCCCCCGACAGGGTGGACTACCTCCTGAACAGTCAGTCGGGCATAATGGGCCTCTCGAGCGACAAGTACATAGACATGCGGGACGTGGAAGGGCAGTACGTAAAAGGTGATCCCCTCTGCCGCGAAATCATGGAGATCTACGCCTACCGCGTCCGGAAGTACATAGGGGCCTACGCGGCCGCCCTGAACGGCGTGGACGCCGTCGTCTTCACCGCGGGAGTCGGTGAGAACTCTTCCATCGTCCGCGCCCTCGTCTGCAAACCGCTCTCGTACTTGGGGCTGGAACTCGACGAACGGCTCAACACCAATACCTTCAAGCCGGGGTCCGGTAAAGAGGGCGTGATTACGACCGAGGGTTCCCGAGTATCCGTCTGGGTCATCCCCACCAACGAAGAGCTTGTGATAGCCCGGGACACTAAAGACATCGTCATGGCCTCCGTGACCGGTTGATTGCGGCTGCGCCGTCGTAGGTAAACGGCTCTGCCGTCGCGGAAAGCCATCTTAGACACGAGGAGCTTGATATGGCCGTGCCGAAGAGAAGGAAATCGCGCTCCAAGAGGGACATGCGCCGGGCCCACTGGGTGAGCAGCATCCTGGTGCCCACCCTGACCGCCTGCCCGAACTGCGGAGAAGCCAAAATCCCGCACCGAATCTGCCCCTCCTGCGGCTATTACAAGGGGCGCCAGATCATCATCCCCGTTAAGCAGGAGGAGTAGAGCCCCTGCCCGGTCCATGAACCGAAGCGGCGGTCCGCAGGTTGATTCGATCCTTGAAGGCGCGGGGCCGGGGCGAGCCGCGCCGCTTGCATATACCTCCAAGGAAAACCCTTGTCGGAGAAGGCTGAAGTCGTCGCGACAGCTTCACCCATCGCCCTGGATGTCATGGGCGGCGACGACGCGCCGGGTGCACAGATAGATGGTGCCGGGCTGGCTTTGCGCGCGGGGATAGGTCCGGTGACCCTCGTCGGTCAAGCCGAGGAGGTCGAGGAGGAGCTGCGACGCCGGAACGTGCCCCCCGGAACCTTTTCCATCGTCCACGCCGCCGAAACCGTGGCCATGGACGAGAGCCCGACATATGCCCTGAAGAGGAAGCGCGACGCCTCAATCGCCGTGGCCACCCGCCTCGTCCGGGACGGGAAAGCCTGCGCCCTGGTGTCCTGCGGTTCGACGGGAGCCCAGGTAGCCAGCTCGATCCTCCACCTGGGACGTCTGCCCGGAGTGGAGCGGCCGGCCATCGCCGTGGCCTTCCCCGGCACTCACGGGTGGGGGGTTCTGATTGACGCCGGAGCCAACTCCCAGAACAGGCCCAGCCACCTCGTCGGTTTCGCCGTCATGGGAACCCTCTATCTCCGGCACATCTTCGGGGTCAAGAATCCTCGGGTCGGCCTGGTATCCATCGGCGAGGAAGCCGCCAAGGGCAACGAGCTGGTTGTGGAAGCCCACCGGCTCCTGAGTAAGACCCCGGGCATCAACTTCATCGGCATGGTCGAGGGGCGAGGCGTTTATACCGGCGGGGCGGATGTCCTGGTCTGCGACGGTTTCGTCGGGAACGTGCTGCTGAAGTTCTCCGAATCGGCGTCGCGCTGGGTGGTTCACCACCTCCGCGAGGGCATGCGGGGCCGGCCCCTGGTCACCCTGGGTGGTCTTTTGATGAAACCGGCCTTCCGCCACTTCCGCCGCGTGGCCGATCCCAGCTCCATCGGCGGAGCGCCGCTTCTCGGCGTGAGGGGCACGAGCATCATCGCCCACGGTTCCTCCGACGCAGAGGCGGTGATGAACGCCCTGAAGATGGCCCGCCGTCTGGTGGACGAAAAGGTGAACGAGAAAATCACCGCGAATCTGCAACTCGACCCCCACGGGGAGTAGAGGGATCCATGGCAGGCGTTCCGACTCTGCTCATCGGTGCCGGTGGACACGCCAAGGTGCTGGCGGATATAATCCACCTCACACCCGGCTTGGTCCTGGTTGCCGTTCTCGACGACGATCCGGCCAAACGGGGCTCGAAACTGGGCGGGGTGGAGATTCTCGGTCCCACGGGGCTGATGCGTGAGCGTCCCAGGGGGGTCGAGGCTTGTGTGGTCGGCATCGGGCGCAACTCTATCCGGGCGCGGTTTTTCGATGAAGCCCGTTCCCTGGGCTACGCGCTGCCGGCGGTTGTGCACCCCGACTCCGTGATCGCCGCCGACGTGGTAATCCCCGACGGGCTCTGCGTCATGGCGTGTGCGGTCGTGAATCCGGGCAGCGAGCTGGGGGTGGACGTCGTACTAAACACCCATTCCTCGGTGGATCATGACAACCGTATCGGCGATCACGCCCACCTCCATCCCGGGGCGGTCCTGGCCGGGGGCGTGGAGGTGGGGGCGTACACTTACATCGGCACCAACGCAACGGTGAATCCCTATCTCAAGGTCGGCGCCCGCTCCATGGTCGGCAGCGGCGCCGTCGTAACCGAGAACATCCCGGACGGGGTCGTGGCCATGGGCGTACCGGCCAGAATCGTCCGCGCCTGGGATGGGGTTTAACAAAACGGGGTTAGACATGGCACGTGGCGCGGGTATCATCGGAGTGGGGGCCTACCTTCCCGAGAAGGTGCTCAACAACTTCGATCTCGAGAAGATTGTGGACACCTCGGACGAGTGGATCAAGACGCGGACCGGCATGTGGGAGCGGCACATCGCCGCCGACAACGAAGCCTCCAGCGACATGGCCTTCGCCGCTTCCCAGGCCGCCCTGGAGATGTCCGGTCTGGACCCCCTGGCCCTGAACGCCATCATCGTGGCGACGGTGACACCGGATTACATGTTCCCCGCCACGGCCTGCCTTTTGCAGGACCGTCTGGGGGCGAGAAATGCCGGCGGTTTTGACCTGAGCGCCGGTTGCGCCGGTTTCGCCTCGGCGCTCTCCGTCGCGGACGCCTACATCCGTTCCGAAATCATGGAGAACGTCCTGGTTGTCGGGGTGGAGTTACTGACCCGAATCACGGACTGGACCGACCGCGACACCTGCGTGCTCTTCGGCGACGGCGCCGGAGCGGTTGTCGTCTCGCCGGTTGATGAGGGGGAGGGCATCCTGGCCCACTTCCTCAAGGCCGACGGTGGCAGCGGCATGCACCTCTGGCAACCCGGCGGCGGTTCCCGCAACCCCGCGACACACGAGACCGTGGACAAGCGGATGCACTACGTCCGCATGTCCGGTCAGGACGTGTTCAAGGGCGGCGTGCGCGCCATGGTCGAGGGCGCCCAGGAGGTGCTCAAGAAGGCCGGCTACACAGAGGAGGACGTGGATCTCCTCGTCCCCCATCAGGCCAACCTGCGGATCATCGAGGCGGTGCGCAAACGGCTCGACATCCCCCCCGAGCGCGCCTTCGTGAACATCCAGCGGCAGGCGAACACCTCGGCCGCCACCCTCCCCATCTGCTTCGAGGAGGCATACCGCACGGGCCGGCTCAAGAGGGGGGACCTGGTCTGTACCACCACCTTCGGGGCGGGTTTCGCCTGGGCCGCCAACCTCCTGCGCTGGTGCATCTGATCCCGTCGTTTTGCACTCCAGAAGCCCCGGCGCACCGGGGCTTTTTGCGGCTGCGGCATCACAGTCGAGCCGGGGTGTTACCTCGTTTCATTCCGAGCCTCCGCCGACCGGGTCCGCTCCTCGTCCCGATTGACCCGGTGGGACGTAACTGGTAAGCTGAACCGGTGGCCGGCGGGTGTTCAAACAGAGGTGGCCGATGCATATGGCGAATTCAGAGCCCACGAGGTATCCGAGCCCGAAGGGGATATCCGTGCCCGTAGGGAAAATCGCATTGACGGCGCTTCTAGCGATCGCCCTGTGCGCGCCCCTCCAGGCTCAGGAAGAGAGTAAGGAACAGGTTCTGGGCTTCATCATCGGGCTGGGGGTCGGCCTGCTCGCCCCGAATATCCGGGGCGTACAAACGGAAGGGCTTGACAACGCGGGCTTCCTGGCCCGGCTGGACCTCGGCCTCACCGTCGCCCATATCATCGGGGTCAAGGCAGCGCTCGGGTTCTCCCCCTTCGAGTGGCTGTTGCCCGGCGGGAAGACGGTCCCGATGTCGCACCAGCTCTTCACCCTCGACCTCTTCACCGAGGTGGATATCGGCGAGAAGTGGCGGTTGTGGCCCGCGGTGGGTTATACCCTGGACGCCTCCATCACCGACACCCAGGGCGCCGGCTTTCTCACGGCCCAAGGTTTTCACGCCGAGCTGGGCTGCGGGTACAGGCTGAACTCCATCATGTTCGCCAACCTTGCGGTGGGCTACCACTTCACCGGGGAGTTTCAGACGATAGACATTGATGAGAGCGAGCAGGTGGAGTGGGGGGACAACGCCGGGGCCTCCTATTTGGACATCCGCGCCGGGATCGTTTTCTCTCTGGAGTAAAGAACCACCCCCTACCCCCGTCCGGTCCGACGGTCTGCGACGGGGTCTTTTTAGAAAAATGTGAGAGGACCAAATGAAGCCGGCCGCCGTCTTTCCGGGACAGGGCTCGCAGACCGTGGGGATGGGCCGGGCCCTCTTCGACGCCTTCCCCGTGGCGCGGGAGCTCTTCGAGCGCGCAGACGAAGCGCTGGGCTTTTCGATAAAAAAACTCTGCTTCGAGGGGCCGGACGAAGATCTGACCGCCACCGAGAACACACAGCCGGCCATCTATTTGGTGAGTTACGTTGCCTGGGCCTGTTTCAGGGAAGCGGTCGGAAACCTGGACTGGACCGTGGCCGCCGGTCACTCCCTGGGTGAATACTCGGCTTACGCCGCCGCCGGGGTCCTCTCCTTCGAGGACGGCCTGCGCCTCGTCCGCCTGCGCGGCGAGCTCATCCGCGACGCCTCGGCCAAAAACCCGGGCTCCCTGGCCGCCGTCATCGGCCTGGACGAGGACCAGGTTCGGAAAATTATCCCCGAGGCTCGGGGGGCCGGACGGGTGGAACTGGCCACGGTCAACGCTCCGAACCAAATAGTCGTCGGCGGAGAGGTTCCGGGCCTCGAGCGCTTCGTTGAGCTGGCCAAGGGGGCGGGGGCCAAGCGGGCGGTCCTTCTGAACGTGAGCGGCCCCTTCCACACCTCGCTGGTGGAGGAAGCCGGTAAAAAGCTCTCCGGTGTGCTGGCCGGAGTCGAGTTCAAGGAGCCGCGTTTCGCGGTGGCGACGAACGTGACCGGCGAGCCTGCGCGGTCGGTGGGGGAGATTCGGGACACCCTGGCCCGGCAGGTGTCCGAGCCGGTGCTCTGGCTGTCCGACGCGCGGTACCTGGAGAAACTGGGCGTGGAGCTCGCGGTCGAGTTCGGCA
>JAPLSK010000153.1 GCA_026398675.1 bacterium
CCTCGAGGTTTTTATCCTGATGAATTTCATTGAGGGCGACCACCGTCGCCTTCTCCGGACGCGGGACCCCGTAACGCAGCCTGGAGGCGTTTATCTCGCGGGCCAGCTTGGCCGTCTTCATGACCAGATCGTAGCGGTCCTTCGCCCTGGCGATGAGCTCCTCGAGGGATATCTGGTAATAGCTGGCGAGGTCCGTGGACCTGGCCTGCAACCGCTTGGGTTTAGCTTCCTCTTCAACCATGCCCTCGGTCTCAGGTTCGTAAACGTTTTCGACCATTTCGCTCCTAAAGGCCTTCTGGGAGTTCAACATCCTCGTCACGCATGTGCTCGAGCATGTAACGGGCGCTCTCGGCAAGGTCTCCGCGGGGCCAGTTTTCGAGGTATGTGTTGAACGCCGCCTCGGCCTCGTCGTAGTTCTTCAGCTTGTCCGAGTACAAGAAGCCGATCATGAACTGGGCTTTGGGCGCCTCGTCGGAGTCGGGGTAGAATTCGAGGATTTTCTTGTAGTAGGTGACCGCGGTGGGCGGCGGGGCCGCCTCGGCCAGGGCGTAAAGCTCGGCCGGGCTTTCCTTGGGTTTCGGTTCGGCGAATAGGTTCTCCTCGTTCACCACCACGTCGTACTGATCTCGGAGTTCGTTGAAGAAATCCACGACGCGCTGGTTGGAGGCTTCACCGATCAATTGACCTCGGACCGACCCCCGCACCTCTTCGTAGGGTTTCTGGCGCGGGTACAGGTACGATACTCTCTGCGCGATAACCCAGCCCGCATCCAACGCGATCGGATCCGTGTACTCTCCGTCCTTCAAGTCTTTAATCGCGATGTTGACCACCTTGCGTGCAAACCGTCCCAGCGGGAGGATGGGCGAGGAGGGCTTCAGGTAGCCCAGCAGGCCGCCATCCGGTTTGGTCGTCTCGTCCTCGGAGTACTCTCCGACGACCCGCTCGAAGCTCTCGCCGCTATCCAGCGCCTGGTGCGCCGCCTTGATTTTATCCTCATCCGCGCAGACGAGGATGCGGATCTGGACCTGATCCTCGTCCAGGTAGTCCGTCATGTGCTCCTCGTAGTAACTGACGGCGTCGGCTTCGGGAACGAGGATGGAGTCGGCGATGCGGGACTTCACCTGATCGAAGCTCAACGGCTTTGAGTCAATCTTCTCCTCGACCAGGAGCAGGTGCCAGCCGAGCTGGCTCTGAACGGGGCCCGCCACCTCGCCCACCGGGAGGTCGAAGATAACCGCCTGCAGCTCGGGCACGGCGCCGAGCTGGGGGACGGGCATGTCCTTCGTCACCAGGCCCAGCATGCCGCCCAGACGTTTGGTCTTGACGTCCTGGGTTTCGGCCTTGGCCAGGTCGGAGAATGAAATCTCGCCTGCGTCGAGACGGGCTTTGCCCGCCAGGGCGTCCGCCTCGGTCGTGTAGAGGATGTGGCGCAGACGAACCTGGGCGTCGGTCATGAACTCGTCGCGGTGGCTGTCGTAGTACTCGCGGAGTTTTTCTTCGGAGTAGCCGTAGAACTCGCCGAAGACGCTCTCGTAGTAGGCGATGGCCAGGGTACGCACGCGGGTCTGTTCGATCTGGCGCTCCACCTTGGGATCCGAATCCAGTTTATCGTCGAGGGCGGCCAGGTAGAGCACCTGCTCCTGGATTATCTGATCCAGGAAGCTCCGCCGGGCCGCCTCGTCGACCAACTGGGACTGGTACTGGGCCGGCAGATCGGCTATCCGCTGCTCCAGGTCGTCTATGGTGAAGGGTTTGCCGTCTATCCAGACGACGGGACGGTCGTCCTGGGTCTGGGCCGGCGTCGATACACAGATCGACAGGACCGCAAGAACGGTACAGATGAAGACTGTTCTACGCATAGTGTCACCTCACCGATGACCAGTTATATCTTAGCGGTGGTTACTTATCTGAACTCTGGAGGTAGGCCGTGATGGCCTCTTCGTTGCGTTTGACACCCAAGTTCGTTTCGAGGGCGTCGTAGAATTCCTGCTCCTTCGCGCGGACGCGTGTCTCGAAGAGCTTCGACTGCGCTTGTGCGCGCACGGTTTCGTACTGTGACGCCTCGCCCGGAGTGAAATCGAGGACCTGGATCACGGCCCAGCCCCGGGAGAGCTCGAAGGGTTCGCTTATCCCGCCGGGTTTGATGGAAAAGGCCTTCTCCTCGACGGTTTTATCGTCCCCCGTTCCGGAAAAGAGGGGAAGGGACCGCCCCCTGAACAGGCGGGGAATCAGCCCGCCTCCGTCTTTGGTCGCGGCGTCGAGACTAACCTCGCTGGCGATTTTACCAAGATCCTCGCCGGCCGCCGCCCTGGCGATGACCCGTTCGGCGTCCTCCCGGGTGGCCGACAGGATGTAGCGCAGGCTCACCGCGTCGGGGCGGTCGAACTCGTCCCGGTGCGCATCGTAGTAGGCGCGGACGTCCGCCTCCGGGGCGAGGAGCGCCAGGACTATCTGGGGCTTGGCCTCGTCGAAGGAGAGGGGCTTGCCGGGGTTGAAGGCGTCCACGACGAACACATGCCAGCCCATCTGACTCTCCAGCGGTCCGAAAGGCTCACCCACCTTGGCCGAGAAGATGGTCTGGAGGATGTAGGGCGGGAGAACCTGATTGTCGGGAGACAACACCGGGAGCCGGCCGCCGTTCATCGCGCTCATCCGGTCCGTGGAACGCTCGGCGGCCAACTGGGTGAAGTCGGCCCCGCCCTGGAGCTCGGCGAGGACACGACTGGCGTCGGTTTGGTTCTCGGTGAGGATGTGCCTGACGTTGGCCTGGGTGGGCGACACCAGCTCGGCGGCGTGGTTCTTGTAGTAATCGTAGAACTCGTCTTCGGAGAAGCCGTAGTTGGCGAAGCTGATACGGAGGTAATTGGAGATGACCACGTCCCGGGCGGACTGCTCCAACTGGGCCTGCACGTCGGGAAGCTTGTCCACCCCCGCGGCGAGGGCCGACTGGTAGAGGACCTCCATCTGGATGGATTTTTCCAGAAGCTGCTCCCGACCCTGACTCGTTCCCGTCTGTATGAGCCCCTGGTCGCCGAGAAGGGTTGCCGTGCGCTGGAGATTCTCGACGGTCACCGCGCCGTCGCCGATGTTGGCCAGTACGGTCCCCTCCTCACCGCAGGCGGCGAAAAGTAGAACAACGGATAGGGCCAGGATCGCTGGGATCGCTTTTCGCACCGGTCACTCCTCGGGGTTGGGTTTTTTACCGTCGGTTTTCGCGGGACAGGTTTCGCTTGAATTGCATTCCGCGCATTCACGATCCCGCTTCTCGGCCTTTTTGTAGGATTCGGGGCGGTAGTCGGTGGCGTAGAATCCGGAGCCCTTGAAGATCAACCCCGCTCCGCTCGAGGGCAACCTCCGGATCGGGCCTTGACCGCACTCGGGACAACTCTCCGGGTCCCCGGAGGTGATGGGGAGGAAGAGTTCGAAACGGTTGCCGCAGTTCTCGCAGCGGAATTCGTAGGTTGGCATAGTTCGCTTTTGGGCGGGTCGAGCGGCTGAAAAGTATACTTGATACCGTCGCGCAGTGTCAACGTGCGGCGCGGGATGTGCCGGAGGCATAGCTCGCTTCGCTCGGTTTGCCGGAGGCATAGCTCGCTGCGCTCGGTTTGCCGAGGGCATAGCTCGCTGCGCTCGGTTCGCTTTTTAAAGACCGGCCGCCCATGCTTCGGCGGGCGGGTCAGTGGCCCCGCCCTTCCACCTGTACTCGCGAAGGAGCTGTGATTAAAAGGTATAGCTCACGCTGAAGCGGTTCTTCATGCCGAAGAGCTCACCTTCGGGCTGCTGGGCGAAATCGAACTGGATGCCCAGGTAACGCACGCTGAAACCGAAGCTGGTCCCCACAACCGCCGCCGATTCGTCGTAGTAGTAGCCGACACGCAGGCCGACGATGCCGGCGTACCAATACTCCGCGCCCACTCCGAGCACCGCCTCGCCGAGCTCCGTTCCCACGTCGTCGTTCAGCCCCAAAAGATACTTGGAGTAGTCGAGGCTGAACCGCATCTCGTTGAAATCGTCGTTGAATGGAATCTCGTAGGCCAGGCCGAGCTTCACCATGCGAGGCAGCGGCTCTTTGGCCGTCTGGTAGACGAGCGGCGTTCCCAGGTTCATCACCATGGCGCCCATCGAGAGTTTTTGCAGCGGCGTCCGCCATAGAACACCCGCGTCGAAGGCAACCGCCTGGGCCACGTTGGTGTTGGAAAGGTGGTCGTAGACGTACTTCAGCGTGCCACCCACACCCAGGGAGTCCTTGAAGACGTCGTACCCGTACGACAGACCGACACAGAGGCCGTAAGCGGCCATGTAACCGATGGGCTGGGGGCTGTCCCGGGTGATGGCGATGAGGCCGGCGTTGGAGTAGATGGCCCAGATGCCGAAGGTGCCGATGTCCTCGAAGTGGTGGATGTAGCCCAGGTAGTCGTAGTAGATGTCGTTGCCCTCGATGGAGCGGTCGGAGTGCATGGCGCCGACCATGTGGTCGGTGAAGAATCCGAGTCCGGCGGGGTTGTAGTAGGTGGCATGGACGTCGTCGGCCACGGCGCAAAAGGCCTTGCCCATGCCGCCGGGTCGGGCGCCGGGGTCCATCGTCAGCCAGGGAACGGTGATGCTGACCGCGTCGGCCAGGGCGACGCCGACCGGGATGAGAATCAACAAAACCAGAAACATACTGCGCATATCGTTCCCGCTATGGTTCCGGGACGGGGGTATGATAACACGCGAGGGTCGCTCGCTCAAGCCGACCTTCTCCCGCTTCCCGTATACGGTGGATTTACCGAATAGTTCCTTCTCTAGAAGGCGACCGCGATGCTGACCCGGTGGGTGGAGCCCAGCTCGTGGTTGAGCCAGCAGTAATCCAATGAAATCCCCCACAGCGACACCCCGCCGCCCAGGGTCAGCTTCCCCCGGTCGGCGCCCACGCGGGCCGAGAATACGTCGGCCACGGTGATCTCGAGGCCCCCGTGCAGGTCGAGGCTGATGTCGCCGAGATCGAGCTGCGCCGCATCGCCGTAGTCGGCGAGGATGAGCTCGGCGTCGCCGGAGAGGGTCAGCACGCTGTCTATCCCGGCCAGGTCCAAACCCCAAGTTCCCCCGAGCACCAGCCGCGGGTCGAAGGTGTCCGCGGTGCCGTTGCTCCAGGTTTTGACGGTGTAGGGATCGTGGATCACCAGGGCCAGCCCCGCCCGTTCCGCCGGTCGCCAGAGGACCCCCAGATCGAAGCCGAACCCGTCGGCGGTGACCGCACCACCCTCCGCCGTGTCGGGAATCAGATCGTCGTACAGGTAGCGGACGGTGACGCCCGCCGAGAGGTTCTCCACGAGCCGCCGGGCGTAGGTCAGCTGGAAGGCGTTGCTCGTGGAGTTCACCACGTCGTAGACCTCGGGCCTTCCGTCATCGCCCCAGCGGGTGAGCTTGATGTCGTCGTAGCCGGTGCGGATCCAGGACAGGGCGAAGGAGCCGAGGGCCTCGTCGGGGGTCCAGAAACCGGAAAGGGTGTCGTAGTTGACCAGGCCGGCGAAGCGGCTGGAGTGCATGAAGAGCCCGCCGTAGTTCCCGGCGAAGGCCAAGCCCGCGGGATTGTAGGCCGGTGCGGCGGCGTCGGCGGCCAGCGCCGAGTAGGCCCCGCCCATGGCCATCCCCCGGGCTCCAAAGCCCGCCGTCAGGTAGTCCCCGGCGTACAGGGTGTCCCCGTCGGCCGCGACCGCGGTTACGACGAGCATACCCAGAAGCACGGTCGGCTTTGTCACACGCACGGCTAGGCTCCTAGCGTAGCATTATGAATTTTTCGAAGGCCGTGGTCGTGTCGTCACCGTCGCGGGCTTCGAGGGAATAGAGATATACGCCGTTGGCCAGCGGCCGGCCCCCGTTGTCGTTCCCGTCCCATTCGATGACGTTGAACCCCGTGACGAGGTCGGTCGCCTCGAGGGTCCGCACCAGACGGCCGACGGGGGTGTAGATGCGGACGCACGCCTGGTCCGGGCGTGTGCTGGCGAAGAAGGTGAAAGCCGTCGGGCCCGGTGCCGGGTTGGGCACCACCAGCACCTCGGACAGGCCCAGACGGTCGGCCACCACCAGCTCCGCCGAGGCGGACCCCGGCTCGCCGAAGTTGTCGTAGCAGTAGAGCGTGAGCGTGTAATCCCCTGCGGGAAGCTCGAGCTGCCGTTCGACCACCCCCCGCGTGTAATCGCCGGGGACCGGCTTGTAGGCGTCGGTCAGGTCTATGTCGAAGCTGTGATTTTCAGCCTCGGCGACGAGAATGATGGGCCGGTCTATGTCGCCGGAGGCCATGGGCACCCCGCCGTCGGAGCGGATCAAAAGGATGCCCTGGGGGTCCGAGAGCTCGGCGGTGAGCTTGACGCTTCCGTCTATGTAGTCCCCGGAGGCGGTGGCGCCGTCGTCGAAGAAGAGGTTGACTTGGGGGCCCTCGTTGTCGGCGGGCGGGTCCACCGAGCCGACGATGGGCAGGCTCCAGACCTCGTCCCCCGAGAAGGGGCAGTCGGTGATCGTCTCACCTGTGGTCTCGTCCACCATGTAGGCCCGGAGCTCCAGGGTGTAGGGGTAAATCTCGTAGTCGGAGAGGTCGTCGTTCATGTCCAGCGGGAGGGCGATCTGGGTCCTGAAAGAGCCGTCAACGAGCTCCGTCGAGGCGGTGCCGACCAGGCGGTAGATGCGGGTCTCGTTGTAGGTGTAAGGCATCAGCGGGCGGTCGTAAGCCCGAATCTGGACGGTTCCCGTCAACTCCCTGGGGTTGTCCGGTGACTCTAGGGTCTGGACGCCCGTGACGACGATGACCGCACCCCGGGCGACGACGGTGCCCGAAGGTGGGTCTATGTCCAGGCCGGGGACGGCCCGGCGAAGCACGGAGGCGGAATCGCCGAACATCGTCTGTCTTTGGCTGTTTAAGGGGTCGTTGCCGAGGATGAGGTCCTGCATGTGGGCCAGGCCGAAGGCCGGTGTTTCGAGGTGCTGGTCCGGGTGGTAGAAGGCTTCGAAAAGCAGGCGGTGGTATAAGTCCTGCGAGGCGCCGCCCGAGAGCCGCGTCGAGCCGGTCGTGGCGATGCAGCCCAGGGGGTGCCACAGGAGGAGCTCGCTGACGCAGTTGCGGTCCATGGAGAGGGTCCGGTCGAAGTCGGCGACCGAGCAGGACGACTGGATTAAGAGCGGCGGGACGGGGCACTCCCATTGGTCGAAGTCCCGGTAGAGGGGCGGGCGGTTCGTCTCCGCCAGCTCGTGGGCCCAGGTGTGCCAGGCGCCGTGGCCGATGAAGCTGACCACGAGCTCGCCCTGACGGATGGCATCCAGGAACGCGGGCGTGACGTGCTCGCGGGTGGCCCAGCGGCGCTTGCCCACGTCGTACTTCTGGGGGGTGTAGTAGTTGTCCCGGGTCCGGGCCATGCCCAGGGCGGTCATGTAGACCTTGTCGGTGTACATCCCGGCCGGAGTGGAGGTCCGTAGCATGTTCTCGGCGTAGATGTCGAAGGTGATGGGCTCGTTTTGGGAGCCCGGGGGGGGGTCACCGTCGTAGTTCACGGTGTTGTCCGCCAGTAGGACGTGGTTGGTCTGCCAGCTGCCGCCCGGCAGTTCGGGGTAGACGCAAGCGAGGGCGACATACGTATCGAGCTGGGAGGGTTCGTAGGCGCTGATGCGCGTGAGGGCGACCTGGGGCAGCGGCACGTCCGAGTCGGGCTGCTCCTCGGGAAGAAGGGACGCGAAGTAGCCGTCGCAGGCGACGAAGTAGTGCTCGGGCGTGTAGGTGATGACGTACGCGGTGGGGAGCATGGCCTGGGGGAATTTTCTCCAGTTCGGGCCGAGGTAGCGGTGCTCGACGTCGCGGTAATCGCCGGACGTGTCGCCCACCAGGGTGACGAAGGTCAGCGGGTCGCCGACGCAGTCGGTCCAGGCGTGGTACAGGTAGTCGCGGATGGCGGTCGGGTCCAGCCGTCCGCCCGAGTACTCGTCGTAGATGTCGTCTACGCGGACTACCTGGACTCGGAAGCCCCTCGAGCGGTGCATCTCAACCAGGGGGTCCAGCGATGCGACGAGGTCCGGGTGGACGATGTAGACCAGGTCCGCGTCAACGGGGGAGTGGAGGTCCGACGGAGCGTCAAGGTAAACGTCCAGGGGAGGGAATGCCCGGGAGAGGTCCGCGACCGCGAGGTGGTAGTCCGGTTCGGCGTTCCAGGTAAAGGACGCGTCGCGGGAGCCCTCGGGGCCCGTGAGGTCGAAGTTCACCAGCGATTCACCACGCGTGAGATCCCAGATGGCGAGCGAGTCTCCGGTGACGTCGGTAACCCGCATAACGCGGTCGCCCGAAACGTCTGGCGGGCCCCAGCCTTCGAGTGAGCCCGACTGCATGCGCGGGCCGCGAGAGTAAATTACCTGGAAGCTGTCCGTGTACAGCCCCGCGTAAGACGAGGCTCCGGGGCTGTTGGAGCCGGGCACGGTCAGCTCGAAGGTCAGGTAGTTCGTCCCGTCCACCAGCTCACTCGAAGGTATGACCCCCCAGACCTCGTAGAGCCTCCCCGTATCGCTCACCTGAACCGTGATAACGGCGTCTTGAGGCGTCCCGGCTTCCGTCCCGGCGTAAACTCGCAGCGTCGCAATCCTGTCGAGCTGGTACGCCTTGAATCTAAGGGCCAGCCGCGCGTCGCCGCCTCCGGAGTCCTGGTCGAAGAGCTGGTATTCTTCCGTGACGGAATTATTCGTGTCCACCGTGTCCCAAAATGAGTAATCCATCCCCTTCTGCAAGTCATTAGCCCGGGCCATGCTCTGGTCCTCTTCCTCGCAGTGCAGTCTGCCCTGAAGCCAGCCCAGGGACGGTGAGCCCGACGGGGCGGCGTCGGTCTCCCGGAAACGACGGAGCGTCCACAAGGCCTAAGTCCAGGCCGGCCGCGCTCAGGTCCTCCGGGGTGACCCGGTAGAGCCCGTCCCCGCCCACCACGACCTTGAGGCGGGGCAGGGGGAGCTGGCCCGAGTGAAGCTGGTCCTCACGCGGGGGGGGCGGTGCCACGCGCCAGCCCTGTTCCCGGGCGTACTCGAAGTTGGGGGCCAGGCTCCGGGCCAGGTCAAGAGCCCAGGGGCTGTCGCCGGTCGAGGCGTCGGGGCGCAGGCGTCCGGTCGGGTAACGGAAGGCCACCTCGACCCGGATGCGCCGGTAGCCGGTCAACCGACCGTCGGCGTAACTCACCGGGCGAAGGAGGAATTGGGCCAGACGCCAGCCCCGCACCGTCTCAACCTCTCCGGATTCCGCGGTCGGCCGGGCGACGGACGCCAGGGTGGGGTCCAGCTCGTAGACCGGCACCATGGAAACCATGTCCCCCTCGCCCGACTCGACCCAACGCGGCGCGGGGAGGGGGTTGTCCACGTTCAGGGAGTACGGCTCGAGGACGAGCTCGGAAACGGTCGTGCCGGCGCCGGGAGGAATCCAAAGCCGGGCGCGGAACACGGGAAGACCCACGCTGCCCGGCAGGTCCTCGGTTGAGGTGCCGGAAACGCGTATCCCCGTGTAAGTCTCGTCCCCGACGGGCTCGGTGTAGGTTTC
>JAPLSK010000154.1 GCA_026398675.1 bacterium
CTCGTCCTCGTCCAGGAAGGTGATGTCGAAGACCTTCGCGAAGTGCTGGCCCAGGTCGTGGGTCGTCCCGACCTGCAGGGCGCGGCCGTCCTGCATCAGCGCCTCGACGCAGAAGGTGTCCCGCGCCCCGGCGAACTTCTCCGACTGCGACTTGAGCCCCTTCAGCACCGGCACCGCCAGGTCCTCGGTGTAGAACCGCTCGTAGACCTCCAGCATCTTCAACGCCTCGTTGATCGCCTCGGTCTCGGTGCGATGGCAGGTGTGCCCCTCCTGCCAGAGGAACTCGGTGGTCCGCAAGAAGAGGCGCGTCACCTTTTCCCAGCGCACCACGTTGGCCCACTGGTTTATCAACAGCGGCAGGTCGCGGTAGCTCTGAATCCACTTGGAGTAGATGGAACAGATGATGGCCTCGGAGGTGGGGCGGACGGCGACCCGCTCCTCGAGCTCCTTGTCGCCGCCGTGGGTCACCCAGGCCACCTCGGGGGCGAAGCCTTCCACGTGCTCGGCCTCCTTCGCCAGGAGGCTCTCCGGGATGAACAGGGGGAAGTAGGCGTTGACGTGGCCCGTGGCCTTGATCCGGGCGTCCAGGTAGGCCTGCATGTTTTCCCACATGGCGTACCCGTAGGGGCGGATGACCATGCAGCCCTTGAGGGTGGTGTAGTCGGCCAGCTTGGCCTGGCGGACCACGTCGGTATACCAGGCCGAGAAATCCTCGTGGATGTCGCTGATGGCCTCGATGGTAACTTTTTGCTTGTCCTTGGACATCAATTGACCTCTCGGGATGCCGCCGGGAGGGGAGGCTCGGTCACCCGTATCGGACGGATGACGGAACGGGGCTACGTCTCCGGTGAGCGGGACGCGGCACGGAAAAAAATGCCGGCGTCCGCCGTACTGTCCCGGTCATGGGTGTAAAAACCCGCCCTCATTTTTCACCCTCGCCTTCGCCCGTCTTGTCTATTATGACGTACACCCGCTCGCCCTTCGCGGCCAGTCCCAGGCGCTCCCGCACGATTTTCTCCAGGAACGCGTCGTCCGCCCCGAGCCGATCCAGAAGCTCCCGGTAGTGCCCCGCCGTCTCCAGGGCCTCGTTGTACCGCTGGTGAAGCTGCTCCTTCTCCCCCTCGAGCTCCCCCAGATGGAAGAGGCTGGCCTGGGAACCCAAGAGGAGATAGGCCAATAGCCCAGTGGCGATGATGGCTAAAAGCCACCAACGCCGCCGTATCCAGGGTCGGCCGTCGGCGCGGCGGTGGGTTTTTTCCAGTCTGTCAGCCATGGCGAGCGTCAACCCCCATTTTAACACAATCCGGCGCCGGGGGCCCGAGCTGTGGTAAACTGGGGTGTGTACTAGTCACGGGAGGCGGCATGGAAACCGTCTTCGTCGCGGTGGACCCCGAGTTCATCGGACGCCAGTTGAAAATCGAGGAAGACCCCCTGGGGCGGATCGCCCGTCGGCTGTCCGGGTTAAAGCTCGCCTTCATCCGCAGCGCGGCCCTCGCCGAGCACCTGGAGAAGCTGAACGAGCCCGACGCCCTGGCGTACTACCGGAGCCGGACCGGGGAGGTCCGCCCGGCCCGGGTGAATCCCGACGACTTCCCGGACCGGCTCTCGGCGATGCTGGCCGGGGCCGCCGCGGCCGCCGGGGCGCCCTTCGTCCTCACCGACAACCAGGAGTTGACCCACCTGCCGTACCGCGGCGGGCGGTTCGTGGACGAGTGGGACCTCGCGGACGCCCTCGGCGAGGGCGATGCCTCCGAGCCGCTGCCGGCGGGACAGAATACCGAGTCCGTGTACAAGTGCGCCGACGAGATCCAGTGCAACATGCTCGTCAGTCTTCTGGAGGACGAGTCCATCCCCTGCCTGGTCAAAAGCCAGGAGGTGACGTCCCTGGACGGCCTGTTGGCCACGGGGGCCGGTTTCTGGGCCGACCTCCACGTCTTCGGCGGGGACGCCGACCGGGCCAGGCGGCTCATCGGGGAGTTCCTCGCCGCCCGGACGGAGGAGTGAGGGAACCGAACCCGGTAATAAAAACGACCCCGTCCCCCCAGGGACGGGTTTTTTTCGGGGAAGAACCGCACCCGCCTACAGCCCTTCCTCCCCCGGACTCTTGCCGTCGAGCCCCTCGAGGCCGGTGGTGAACTCGCTCGCGCCGGCGGAGAAGCTCCCCTCCCCCTCTTCGGGAGAGCCGAAATCCTTCAGGTACGGGATGCGCCAGTTCTCGGCGTAGCAACCGTTGGCGCGGAGCAGGTTCCCCAGGCTGCACACCAGGCTGCCGTTCATGGCCGCGTAGGCGCGGTAGGCGGGGTTGGCGAAGCCGTTGCCTTCGTAGGGGACTATCTGCACCGTCCGGGCCCGGCTCATGCGCACCTTGCCGGTGCAGTAGTTGATCACCGAGTAGTAATCTATGCCTGTGCCGCAGAAACGGCTGAAGAGGTAGAGGTTGAATCGCTCGCCCAAAATGCGGGCGCACTCCCGGATCAAAAGGCGCTTGCCCCAGTACGGGGCGCTCCCCTCGGCGTCGGCCACCGCCTGGTCCGCGTCGGCACAGACGGCGGAGTAATTCACGAACCAGGCCACCACCTCGAGATCGGCCTCGATAACCTCGCTCACGATGCGGCGCTGGAGCTCCGCGGCCCGGGCCGGGTCGAGCTCACGCAAGAGCGCCAGGTAATAGGTGGCGTAGTAGAGGTCGAAGACGGCGCTGGAGTTGTACTCCTCCGCCTGTTCGGACTGGCGGGCGGCCCGTTCCTGCTCCTTCTTCCAGCGCTCGTAACCCTGCTGGTACGCCTCCCGATCCTCGGGTGTCAGCCGGGCCAGCTCCGTCTCCGAGAGAACCCGGAACTCCTCCTCGGGCAGCCGCTCCACGTCGAGGCTGGCGATGTCGCCGGGGCGCACGCTGCGGCGCAGATCGGGCACATCGCGCAGACTGTCGAAGTGGAAGGAATCGCGGGGGTGCTCCGGGGGCGGGGCGTCGGGATCGGTGGAGGGCTCGGGCGTCTCCGGCGGCTCGAAGTGCTCCAGAGCCCGCCGGACGATGATCATATCCTCCACCGCCCGGTAGACGGCCCCGGCCACCGCGGCGGGCTCCGACGCGTACCGCAGGGTGACGTCCTTTAAAATCTCGAAGGCCTGCTTGTGCAGCCCGGAAAGGTGCTTGGCCACCGCCAGCCGGATGCGCACCAAATCCTGTTCCAGACCGGAGTAGCGGCCGAGGAGCCCCTCGAAGGCGCCGGCCGCCTCGGCGTAACGGCCTTCATCGAGCAGACTCTCGGCGGAATCCAGCCCCGCCACGATCGGAGACCCCCCTCCACCGGGAGAGGTCCCCGCCGCGACCTCCTGGGCGCCGGCGGCATTGCCGACGGCGACGGCGAAGATGAGAATGGCCGCTGGAATCAGTTTTGCCGGGTACATAGCTCGGTTCGCTCGGTTCGCCGACATCGGTTCCCCAATTATAGCCCACCCGAGGGCGATGACAAGGGGCGGTCCGGACCGCCCCGCCGCCCGCGAAAGGGCACCCGCTCTCCCCCCCGATGCAAAAATATCCGCCCCGAGGATCACCGCTTGCCGGCGAGCAGGTGACCGATGGCGAATCCCAGGAAGATAGTCGTGATGGAAAGGGAGACCGCCGTCAGGAGCCATTCCTCCTCGGAGACGATGCCCGCAATAAGAAGGCCGACCCAGAGCACGGCCACGATGAGCCCGCCCAGGCAACCGGAATCCTTCAGGTCCACCGACGCCATCTCCTACACCTTCTTGGTCATCCAGCGACCCCGGCGGAACCAGAGCGCCACGAAGATACCCTCAAAGATCTGGCTCAGCATCACCGCCGACCAGACGGCGTAGTCGTGGAAGTGGAAGACGTGAATCATGAGCAGGGCGAGGGGCACCTTGACCGCCCAGTTTGCCAGAATCGCGGCCCACATGGGCGGGGCGGTGTCCCCGGCCCCCCGGAACCCCCCGCCGAAGGTCCCGGCCAGGGAACCGAAGATGCCGCCCAGACCGATGAAGATCAAATAGTGGTAGGCCATGTCCAGCACGTGCCGGTTGGCCAGCGAGTCCAGGACGGGCCGGACCACCTTGAAGACGCCGGCCTTGAGGAGCCCGATCACCCGCCAGGGGAGGCCGGGGCCGTTCGCCTTGACGAATGCGGCCAGCCGTTGCGCCGCCGCGGCCACCGGCACCGGCGTCGAGTCGCTCTGGAGAAAAACCCGCGCCAGCTCACGACCGAAGACGATGTAAAGCGTGGCCAGGAAACAGCCGATCATCAAGCCGAAGACAGCGGTCTTCTGGGCCGCCTCCCTGGCCCGCAGCGGCACTCCGCGACCGAGGAACTGGCCGACCAGCGGAGCCGGCGCCGCCATCAGCCCGTCGGACAAGAACTGCCCGAAGATGAGCGTGGACATCCCGATGGTGAAGGCGGTGGCCACCAGATTCACCACCCGCCCGTCGGGGAGGTACGTCTTGAGGCTCGACGCCAAGGCGATCATGATAACGCCGGTGAGCGGCCGGGTGACGGACTGGCCCATGGCGGGCAGGCCGATCTTGAAGAAGCGCTTCTGCTCGCGCCAGGCCGGCGGGTGCCGGAAGAAGCCCACGAGCGAAAGGTTGGACCAGTGGAAACGGTACGCGAAGAGGATGACGCCCAACCCGACGAAGGAGGAGATGCTGGAGGCCAGAGCCGCGCCGTTCACGCCCATCTTGGGGAAGCCCCAGTGGCCGAAGATCAGGAGCCAGTTCAAAAAGACGTTGAGGACGTTCACCGCGACGAAGGCGTACATCCCGGTGCGCGTGTCCCCGGAACCGACGAAGATCGAGTGGATGGTGAAGGCGCAGACCAGGGCGCCGAACCCCGGGGCGAAGAAGCGCAGGTAACCCACCCCGACGGTGTACTGCTCCGGCGTGGGGTCGTAAAGCCGCATCAGGGCGGGAGCCAGGAACTCCATCACCACCACGAGGATGATGGCGATGCCGCATCCGATCCATAGGCCGCGGTGACCGGAGGCGCCGGCCTCGTCTTGCTCGCCCGCCCCCCAGTGGCGCGCCACGATGGCCACCACCCCCGCCGTCACCAGCTCCACCAGGGCGAAGCCGAGCCAGATGAGGCTCCCGGAGAAGCCCACGGCGGTCACCGGGTCGCGCCCCAGCACCCCGATGAACATCCGGTCCACGATGTTGGCGAAGTTCATCAGGATGCTGGCCATCGTCGCCGGCCAGGCCAGCTGCCAGATGTTGCGGTAAATGCTGCGGTTGTCGAGGTCGAGCTTGGCCAGGAGTCCCCCTCGGGGCGAAGACGCACCATGGTAACATGCCGGGTCGGCCCCCGTCTTGTGGTCGCCCTTTCGTGTATACTATCGGCTGCATAAAAGAGACAAGGGGTTTTAAATGGGCCCCACGGGAAACCGAGCGAACCGTAGGGGCGACCCTCCGCGGTCGCCCGCGGGCGGGGACGGAGCCCCGCCCCTACCGGCGAAACCCCTTGTTCCCCTGAAAGGAAAAGCCATGAGGCGAACGAGCTTTAGCGAACTACGCCCCCGGCGAACCGAGCTACGCTCCGGGCGAACCGTTGTCCTCACACTCCTCTTGATTCTCGCGCTCACCGCCGCCGCAGGCCTGCCCCGCCTGATTCCCCGCGAAGTCCTCTTCGGCAACCCGGAAAAGTTCTCGCCCAGGCTCTCGCCCGACGGGACACAGATGACCTACATCGCCCCCTCTGAGGGGGTGCTGAACGTCTGGTTGAAAACCGTGGGCGCCGACGACGACCGCCCCCTCACCCGGGACGCGGGGCAGGGGATTTCCAGCCATTACTGGGCCAAGAACGGCGAGTACGTCCTCTACCTCCAGGACTTCGACGGCGACGAGAACTACCACGTCTACCGGGTGAGCGTCGCCACCGGGGAGGTGACGGACCTCACCCCCTTCGAGGGCGTGCGCTGCCAGATTTCCCACATCACCTACGACCGCCCCGACGAGGTGGTCCTCTCCATGAACCGGCGCAACCCCGAGGTCTTCGACTACTACACCCTGAACGTGGTCACCGGGGAAACCACCCTGCTGCAGGAAAATCCCGGCGACGTGCTGTACTACGACCTCGATTGGAACCTGCAGCCCCGGGCGTATTCCAAGCCCACCCCCGAAGGCGGCGAGGACTTCTACGTCCGTCGGACCGCGGATTCCGAATGGGAGCGCATCTTCACCTGGGAATACGGGGACACGGATTCATTCTCCATCAGCATCACCCCGGACAACCGCGGGCTCTACCTGGCCGATTCCCGGGGCTCGAACACGCTGCGCCTCGTGGAGCTGGACCTCGCCACGGGCGGGACGAAGGTCCTCGCCGAGGACCCCGACTACGACATCCACTACGGCCACGGCGATTCGAGCTTCCTCTTCGACCCCGTGACCCACGAGCTGGAGGCAGTGGCCTTCTACCGCGACAGGCTGGAATGGGAGCCGCTGTCGGAGGACGTCCGGGGGGACATCGAGTTTCTCAACGCCGCCTTCGACGCCGATTACTACTTCTCCGACCGCTCCCGCGACGACCGGACGTGGCTCGTGACGGCGTATTTCGACGACCGCTCCTCGGCGGCCTACGTCTACCACCGCGACGGGCGAAGCCTCGAGAAGATGTTCGACATCCGGTCCGATATCAACGACTACACCCTGGCCCCGATGATCCCCATCACCTACGCGGCCCGTGACGGGGTGGACATCCACGGGTACCTGACCCTGCCGCCCGGGGTTCTGCCCCGGGACCTGCCACTGGTCCTCGACGTGCACGGCGGCCCCTGGGCCCGGGACATGTGGGGCTTCCAGGGCGAGGTCCAGTGGCTGGCCAACCGCGGCTACGCCGTGCTGCAGGTGAACTACCGCGGGAGTTCCGGCTTCGGCAAGGCGTTCCTGCACCTGGGCGACAAGGAGTGGGGCGGCAAAATGCAGGACGACCTCACCGACGCGGTGGAGTGGGCCGTGGGGCTTGGGCTCGCCGACCCGGAAATGGTCGCCGTCTACGGCTGGAGCTATGGCGGCTACGCGGCACTCGCGGGGGCGACCTTCACCCCGGACCTCTACGCCTGCGCCGTGTCGGGCCTCGGTCCGGCGAACCTGGTGACGTTCATCGAGACGGTGCCGCCTTACTGGCGCGTGGGCCAGGAGAACTTCTTCCGGCGCGTGGGCAACCCGAAAACCGAGCCGGAGTTCCTCGAAAGCCGCAGCCCGATCAACTTCGTGGACCGGATAAAGATACCGATGTTTTTGATTTACGGCGCCCACGACCCGCGGGTGAAGCTCACCGAGGGAGAGCAGATTTCGGCGGCCCTGGAGGCGGCCGGGATTTCATTCGAGTACGTCGTCTACCCCGACGAGGGTCACGGTCTGGCCCGGCCGGAGAACCGCCTGGACGCCTACCGTCGCGTCGAGCGCTTCCTCGCCGACAACCTGGGCGGTCGCTTCGAAGAATAATTTGACAAAAAGGCAAGACCCGGCTATTATTTAAGCAGTTGCTTAAATACAGGGGAGAGATGCCGCCCGAACCGAATCCCAGCGAGGTCTTCCGCATCCTCGGCGCCCGGCGCAGGCTGGCCATCATCCGCATCCTCCGCCACCACGGGCCCGCCGGGGCCAACAAAATCGCGGAGATTCTGGGCATCACCCCCGCGGCGGCCTCCCAGCATCTCAAGGCCCTGCGGCAGGCGGGGCTGGTCCTGGCCGAGCGCCACGGCTTCCACATCCCTTACAGCCTCAACGAGGAAACCCTGCACGAGTGCTGTTGTGAAATAAGCCAGGCCTGCGGGATGCACCACCCCAATTTGCCCGACCCGCCGGAGAACGACCTGGAGGCGCTCCTCTCTTACAAGGAGGGGCTGGAGAGGAAGCTGCGGCTCATCAAGGAGAGGATCGAGGATCTGCTACGGGAGGATTGAAATTTTTTTCGACATGTATTTAAGAATGCGCTTAATAGCTTAACTTCCTGACCACAACAGATACCAAAGGAGCAAAAATGTGCTGCGAAACCCCGAGGCACCACCACCAAAACGCTTTTGGCGGCGGCAAGGAATGCTGCGGCCCGATGATTTCCCGCCGCTTCCACTCGAAAAAGGAGAGGCTCGAGATGCTCTTGCGGTACAAGGAAGAGCTGGAGGGCGAGCTGGAGGGGCTCAAGGAGGAGATCGAGAGGCTCGGCAAGTAGTCGCCCGGTGGAAAGAAGGCCGTCCCCCGTGGACGGCCTTTTTTACACCCTCGGCTGAAACCGGGGTGGGTCTTCCGTGTCCAACAGGGTGAGGGAGGACCGCCGATCTCCCCGCCGGGCACGGAGACATCGCGCCCCGCTACGAGCCCCGGCAACGGTTCCGACGAAAACGCAAAGGCACCGCGCGCGGCGATACCCTCTCGAATGTCAACCGATGCCACCCGCGGGACTGGGTCCAGCTTCAAGCTGGCAGCAGGTTGGGTAATGAAAAGAGTACCGCGCGCGGCAATACCCTCTCGAAGGCCGACAAACTCTCGTCGCGGGGCAGTGTCCAGCTTCAAGCTGGTGGTGCCGGAGGCCGGGAATGAAAAATGGCACCGCTCGCGGCGATACCCTCTCGAATGTCAACCGATGCCACCCGCGGGTCAGTGTCCAGCTTCAAGCTGGTGGTGCCGGAGGCCGGGCTCGAACCGGCACGGACCGAAGTCCGGGGGATTTTGAGTCCCCTACGTCTACCAGTTTCACCACTCCGGCGAACGTTCCGTTCGATCATGTACCGCGGGGATAGCTGGATGTGCTCGGTGCTTTATACCCACGAACCCTACCCGTTAGACGGACGACGACTTTGAAAGCGTTCCGTTCGATCATGTACCGCGGGGATAGCTGGATGTGTTCGGTGCTTTATACCCGCGAACCCTGCCCCTTAGACGGACGACGACTTTGAAAGCGTTCCGCTTGACCGGGCCCCACGAACTGAGGGCGGGAAGAATATATAACCGACCCCCCGGGCTGTCAACCGGCGACGACCCAGAACCGTCCGACGTGGTACCATTGACGGTCCTCGAAGACCTCTCTTCCGGAGTCGAACGATGAGACCATTAGCCATCATTGCAACGCTCCTGGCCGCCGCCGCCTCGGCCGTCCCCGAAATCGCGGCGGTGCGGGTGGAAGAGGGGCCGAAGCTCGACGGGTTTTTAGACGACCCCTGTTGGACCGCGGCCCAGTGGCACGAGGGTTTCGTCCAGCGCGACCCCGACCCCGGCGCGCCATCCACGGAGATGACCCGGGTGGCCTTTGTTTACGACGGGGTGACCCTCTACATCGCCTTCGACTGCCGCGACTCCGACCCCGGTGGTTTGCAGAGCCACCTGGCGCGGCGCGACTCAGGCATTACCTCCGACGACAACGTTGACGTCTACTTCTCGCCCACTGGCGACGGGCGGCTTCTGTACTACTTCAGCACCAACCCCGCGGGCGTGAAGCTGGACCAGCTCTACACCAACCGCGCCCAGTGGGCCTCGGGGCAGTGGGACGGGCACTGGGACGTGGCCACGGCGCGGACGGCCGACGGATGGAGCGCCGAGTTCGCCGTGCCCTTCGCCAACTTCCAGTTCGACGCGTCGGCGGGGAACGACTGGATTTTCAACGCCGGCCGCGTCGTCCGCCGAAAACACGAGGAGACCTACCTGGCCGAAGTGCCCTACTCCGCCAATATGTTCTACACGGAGTACGGCGCCCGGCTGACGGGCATCGAGGGGGTGGGCCAGAGCCTGGGCCTGGAGCTCGTCCCCTACGTCAAGGGCGACTACCGGAACTACCCGGAGCTCGCCGGCGACGACCGAGACCAGCTCAAACCATTGACCGGTCTCGTGCTGGACTTCGACTTGAGCCGCAACCTGAACCTGGCGGCCACGGCCTTCCCCGACTTCGCCGAGATAGACCTGGACCCCGACCAGTACGTGGTCGGCCGGGACCAGGTGTACCTCTCCGAGACGCGGCCCTTCTTCCTGGAAAACTCCAACTTCTTCGCCACCCCGTACTTCGAGATGTTCTACTCCAGGCGGATCGGCAAGCGGCTGTACGGCTCCAACGGCCTCTTCGAGGACTCGGACATCGTCGGCGGCGGGCGGCTGACCGGGAAGGCGGACCGTCTGGGCTACGGCGCCTTCTACGCCCACACCGACGAGGCGGTCACCGACCTGGCCGCCGAGCCGGAGAGCGACTGGGGGGTGGCCCGGTTCACCTACGACGTCACACCGGGCGGCTACGTCGGGCTGGCCGGGACGTCCCGCCTGGCCCGCGGCGTGGAGCTGCTCGACGGGACGGTACTGCCGGCTTACGACTACGCGGCCTACGCGGCGGACTTCGACCTCTACTTCGGCGAGAACGGGGAGTGGAACGTGCTGGGCATGGGGGTGGCGGACTACGACAGCCGCAACCCCGGGGGGACGATCGAGGACCAGCACGCCGTCGGCCTCGAAGTGAATTACACCGGCGACGTGGTGTACTCCAGCCTGGACTACGACCAGTTCACGGAAGGCTTCAACCTGGACGAGACCGGCTACATGTGGATCAGTGGGCTGGCGCTGCGCCACTTCGACTACAATCTGCGGTTCCGTTTCAACTTCGGCTCCGAGGCGGCGCTCCGGAGCTTCTGGATCTCGGGCGACGCCGATGTCAACCGCGACTGGGACTGGGGGCCGGCGTTGGACGAGTTCGAGCTCGAGCTCTCCAGCATGCTCCAGAGCGGCTGGCTCATGGGTGTGGGCGGGGGTTACGGCCACGACTGGCTCCTGGACCCAGTCAAACCCGTGGAGTACTACTACGGCTATTACTGGGTCAACACGCCGTGGTCCGGGATGTTCACCGGCAACGCCTCCGCCTCCTACGGCAGCCTGGCCGATTACACCACCGGCGCCGTGGGCGACCTCTTATCGGGCAGCCTGGAGGGCACGTTCCGTCCGCTCTCCGCCCTCCAACTGTCCGGCAGCGTCGAGTACTACGACTGGACTTTCCCGAAAAACGCCGCCGACTACTGGGGGCAGCCGGTCGAGGACTACGACATCGTAATCTGGCTGGGGTCGCTGAACTACCTCTTCACCCGGGAGCTGTACCTGCGGCTCTTCGCCCAGGGCTCGACCCAGAACGACCTGTACGCCTTCCGCGGGCTGGTGGGTTGGGAATACCTGCCCGACTCGAACATCTACCTGGCCTACGAGCAGTGGCGCGACGATACCGGGGGAGACTTCCGGATGGTCAATCAGGGGGTCTTTCTCAAGGCCGAGTATTACCTGCAGTTCTGACGCGCGGCTCGCGGGTGTCAAGGTTCGGGGCGCGTGATGCAAAAGCACCCGGAACGTGCTATAATCTTTTAATTGCCGTTTTGAGCGCGGATGTGGTTATAACCAAAGCGAAGACAAGGGGTTTAACCGAGCGAAGCGAGCTATGCCTCTGGCAAAACCCCTTGCACTCAGCCACAAGCGAAGGAGGAAAGATGCGGCAGTTTCTTCTGGTGTTGATGGCGGGCCTGGCCCTGGTTCTCGGCGGCTGTACCAGCGTCCCGGGCGACGGTGACGGAGACGGCGACGGCGTGGACACCCAGGCCTTCTTCCCCAACGACAAGGACAACTACTGGATCTACTTCGTGGAAACCGAGGACCACAATCTCAACGAGGACTGGACCATAGTTGACGATCCGGGCTACCAGCTCTGCTATTCCCAGCAGCGGATACGCATCCACTCGGAGAATAACCCCGACGATACCTACCAGGACATGTTCTTCACCGACGATGAGACCGAGGCCGTGATTAATGAAGGGTACACGGTCTACGACGAGGGCGACCAG
>JAPLSK010000155.1 GCA_026398675.1 bacterium
TCGGCCGCGCCGGAGAGGCCCTCGGGCTTTGGGAGGGACAGGACGGCTCCCGGGACGACCGGGTGTACGTCGAGCGGGGGGAATGCCTCTACGCCCTGGGCCGCGTGGATGAGGCACGTTCGAGCTGGCTGGCCAAGCTGGACCGGGCGAACCTGCGGCCGGGTGACGTGCGGACGGTGGCGCGGATTTTCTCCGACCACGGTCTCAACGAAGACGCGCTGGGTCTGCTGGAAAACCCGCCCGTCGGCGCCTTGGTGGATTACGCCCGGGACATCGCCCGGCTTCTCTACACCCTCGGGCGCTACCGGGATGCCGCCGAGACCTGCGCCGAGACCGTCTCATCGGAAGGCCCCGACTCTTGGAGCGTCGAGTTCTTCGAGGGTTTCGGCGCGACGGAGGAGATGTCGCTCACCGCCCTGGAGGTTATCGAAAACCGTGAAGAGCCTATTTTCGGCCGCATCCGCCTGAATCTCGCCCTCTCGCCCTGGGCGCTCGCCACCGTGAATGACGGTCCCGACCCTCTGCCCCACCCCTGGGCGGAAGAAAAACCGACGCCGGTGTTGGACGATCGGGCCTGCCGGATCGTCGAGGACGAGATCCGCAGCCTGACGGCCTTCTTCGCCCTGCACACCGACGCCCTCCCACAGTTGATCGGAGCGGGTGGTATCCTCCCCATCGAGGTGGTGAACGCCCTGGGATGGGCCGGGCTTCCCGAGCTCGCGCTCGACGCCGCCCTGAGTCTGGCCTTCCTGGATGGTCTGACCGCCGACGCCCGGGTGGCGCTCGCGTCCGCCGGCCTGTCATTCGCCTGCACATCCAACCTGAGCGCCCGCGGCATCGAGCCGGATAAAATCCTCGCCCTGAACCCGGCCGACCGTGAACTGAAGTGGCGGACGGCCCTCTTCCTCCTGCGCGGCGGCAGGCCCGCCGAGGCGGAAGCCCTGTTGGAGGAACTGACCGGGGGCCACGGTTACGGTCCCGACGAGGAACAGCTCCTCGCCGCCCGTATCGAGGCCGCCATGCTCCGGGGCGAGCCGGAACGGGCCTGGAACCTCACCGGGCGGACGCCCGACAACCTCGTCGAGCCGACCGACCCGGAGCTCCACTACCAGTTGACCCTCCTGCAGCTCAACCACCTGGTCGAGGGACTTGAAGAAGACCCGTCCCTCGATCCGGCGCCGACCGTGGATTGGGTCCGGCGATACATCGCGCGGAACGGGGACGACCCGCGGGCCACGGACCTCTTACGCCTGGTTCTCGCCTCGGGCTACGCCGAAAATCCCGATGAAAAGGGGGCGTTCGCCGACCTGGTGAAGGCCTACCTGGCCGGCGTCCGGGGTGACTCGTCCGGGGAGGAGCAGTACCTCCGCAAGGCCCAGACCCCCGGCGGGCCGCTGGGCGACGAGGCAGCCGTCCAACTGGCCGACCTCCTCGCCGGGAAGGGGGATTACGCCTCGGCCCGCGCCGTTTTAGAGGACGTCATCGCCGCCGGCACCGTGGGAACGGGCGACCGGGCGCTGGCCCTGGCGGCCTGGCTCGACGCCGATTTTCTGCGGGATGCCGAGGGCGCGACGGGCGACCTGACGAGGTTGATCAACGAGTACCCCGGGTCGGTGCTACTGGAATACGCCCGCCGCGGTCTGGCCGCCCTGAACCGATGACCGGGCGAGACGACGCGGCGCTCCGGCGCCTCGACGAGATTTACCGGAGCTGCGCCCTCTGCCCCAGGGCCTGCGGAGTGGACCGGACGGCGGGGGAGCACGGGGGCCTGAACCGGCGGCCGACCCCCGCCGAGTTGGAGGATGTCCGGGAGTACGCTCGGGGGCTGGGTCTCCATCGCGGATTTTAAAGACGCGCCGAACCACTTGAAAAAGGAGGCCCCGCGGCCTCCCCTTTTTATAACCTCAAGGTGCTTTTTCCTCTCCCTAAAAAAAGGGAGGCCATCGGCTCTCCCTTTTCCTAAAGACCTCCCGGGTGCCATTTCTTCATATTTAAAAGGGAGGCCCCAGAGCCTCCCCTCATTCAATCAAAACCGGTGGATCAGGGCGCGAAGACGCCCTTTATGCCGCCCCAGCTTACCTCATCCACCGACGAGATCTGGGTGAAGTAGAACATCATGTTCTTGAACATGTTTACCGTAACGGGCGTTTGTGACATACGCCACCATTCCGCGGCGTCCCGGTTTCCGTTCCAGTAGACCACGATGCCGCCTCGGGGCGGAACCATCTCCGTGACGAGGATTTTCGCCGGTCCCACATTGATGCCGTTGACGAGGGTGACGGCCACCGCGTATGTCCCGGGCAGTCTCGGTTCGGCCATGTCGTAGTCGGAGGCATAGGTTATTATATCATAGGTTCCGTCATAATAACCGGCCTCACCGTCGGCGATCCAGTTATCCGGCTTGGTGATGGTAAACCGTTCGCAGAAGGGGTAGTCACCGTAGGTTGTGGAGCCAACCAGCTCGGCCATCAATGGGTCGTTGGGGCTGCCCAGAGAATCCTCACCGGTCACCACCAGGCAGTTTCCCTCGCCGACCCACTCACGCATGGTGCCGTACTCGCTCTGGGATATGGCCCGGTTGTCGTTGTACCAGAGGATGATGTCGTAGTTCAAGAGGAAGTTCAAATCCGACGATTTATTCATAATCCAGTTATTGTGCCAATGGTCGAAACTGATTCCCATATCGGTGAGGATATTCTCCACGCTGTCCAGATTGTTGTAGTCGCCGGGCATGCCGTAATCGGGGGAGGAGTCGTCCAGGAGCAGCAAATTGTAACCCGACGCCCCGAAAACCATCGCAAAGCAAAGAGTGATAGCGGTAAGTTTCATCTCTCATCTCCCCGAATCAGGGGTAACTTTTTAGTTTACGAAGCACACACACGGGAAAAACCTTCGCACCAGAGGAATTATATACTAACCGGGGTCACGGCGTGAACATCCCCTTTATCCCGCCCCAGCTCATCTCCTGGACGGGCACCAGTTCGACGAGGTAATCCATCATGTTCCGGAACATGTTGACCGTAGCCGGAGTCTGCGACATGCGCCACCACTCGATGGAATCCCAGTTGCCGTTCCAGTAGATGATGATCCCCCCGTCGCCCACGTCCTCGGTGAGGAGGATTTTCGCCGGCCCCATGACGTGGCCGGTGTACGCGGTGGCGATTTTCTGTGTGCCGGGCGCCGGCTGGGCCCAGTCGTGGTCCGTGCCGTCGGGGATGACGGGATAGCCGCCGGAGAAGTACCCCCACGGGCCGTCCATGATGAAGTTGTCCGAATCACCGACTGCGAAGGAGTCGCAGAAGGGGTAGTCGCCATAGGTTGAAGAGCCCACAAGTTGGGCCATGAGGGGGTCGTTCGGGTTCCCCAGGGAGTCGTAGCCGGTGATAATGAGGTAGTTCCCGTTCGACACCCATTCCAGCAGTGTATCGTACTCCTTTTGGGTGATGACGCGCTGGTCGTTGTAGAAGATGATGATCCGGTAGTCGTCCAGGTAGTCCGGATTCTCGGTGATGTCAGGATACCGCCAGCGGTTGTCGTGCTCATGGGTGTAAGCGATACCCAGCTCGTCCAACTTCTCCTCGACCTTGTCGAGGTTCGGGAAATTATTGTAGTAGTCCGGGCCGCCTTGATCAATCGCGTTGTCGTCCACGAGCAGGAGGTCCGTCGCCCCCGCGGCGGTGAAACCGAGGAAGAGCAACGCGAGAAGCATTCGTTTCATGAATCGCCCCTTTCCCGTAGCCTCCGGCAGACAATTTCCACCCTAAAAGTGCCGGGGCGCGTCGGGGAACCCGGTTAATTCCTCCAAGCCAGTCTAAATATAGCACCGGAATTCCCGTGCGTCAATAGAATGTGCGGCTTGACTAAACCCGCCATGCCAGGCAAAATCCCAACAGATGGACGATAACCGGTCTTTACAGGTCAGATGCCCCGCCAAGGTCAACCTCGGCCTCGCCGTTCTCGGGCGGCGCGACGACGGCTACCACGACGTGGAAACAATTCTGGCGGCCATCTCCCTGGGGGACAACCTGACCGTGCACAGGGCGGAGCGTCTTTCGCTCACGGTGCACGGCCAGCCGGGCATCCCGACGGACCGGCGCAATTTAGTGTGGCGGGCCGCCGAGGCCTTCGCCGCGGCCACCGGAACCCCGCCGGCCGCGCGGATCGAGATTTCCAAGCACATCCCCCTCGGGAGCGGGCTGGGTGGCGGATCCAGCGACGCCGCGGGCACCCTGGTGGCCCTGAATCGGCTCCAGGGCGACCCCCTCGACCTGGAACAGCTACAGGGGCTGGCCGCCGGGCTGGGGTCCGACGTGCCGTTCTTTCTGGAGGGCGGAATCGCGTTGGCCGAGGGGCGCGGCGAGCGGCTCACCAGGCTCGCGCAAAGGAAAGTTTACATAGTACTGGCCTTCCCCAATGCCGCGGTTTCTACGGCCTGGGCCTACAAACAACTCACGGCGGAGGATTTCGGCAATCTCCCCCGGGAGGAGATCGAGGGCTGGCTCTCGGGTGGAGAGGCTCCGCCGGAACTGCCCAACGCATTTGCCACCAAAATTGTCCGCTTCTTCCACGAAATCGGCCGCACCTTGGACGCGCTGCGCGCCAGCGGCCTGAAACCGGTCAGCCTGTCCGGCTCCGGGGCCTGTTGCTTCGGCGTCGCCAGTGGTGAAAAGGGGGCTTTTCAGCTCGCCAACGAGCTGGAATCGAGAGGAATAGCCTCGATTCCAACGGAAGTTATTGACAAAGGCGTCTCGATGGTCGAGAATAAAAAAGCCTGAAGCTTTGTCATCCATGAGGAGGCAATTGTGGAAATCACCGAGGTGAGGGTCAGCCTGCGCGATGAGGAAAAGCTGAAGGCTTACGCCTCCATCGTATTCGACAACTGTTTCATCATCAAAGACCTGCGCGTCATTGACGGCAACGACCGTCTGTGGGTGGCCATGCCGAACAAAAAGCGCCGCGACGGCACGCGCCGCGACGTCTGCCACCCGCTGAACGCCGAGACGCGGTCCAAGATAGAGGAAGCGGTGCTGTCGAAGTACGACGAGCTCATGCGGGCGGGCCTCTACGACGGCTCCCCCAAAGCCGGAGGAACCGAGGACGCCCCCGAGGAGTTCGAAGAGGGCGAAGCATAACCTCAGCGTTCACGCACGGAACGTACGTTCAACGGCAGCCGTCCGACGCACCAGCCCCATACCCGGTCGTCGGGTAAGGGGTGAGCCGGAAGAGCCCTGGGGCGTCGACAAGCGGTAAGTCAACGGCCTTTGGAGCCGTCATCGTAGGTTCGAATCCTACCGCCCCAGCCAGGTGATTTGATAATCCCCTCGACTGGATAGAAAAAGCCGTACCGGACGGCTTTTTTTACGCGCCCACCCCAGGGTGAAGGACCGCGACAAGGTGTAAAAAAACAGGGTTGCCGACCCCGATTAACCGTTATCAATCCCGCGAGACAAGGGGTTTAAACCCCTTGTTTCCAATGCAGCCCGGAACCCGAGCCGAAGATAGGGCTCAGGGGAGACGGGTCAGGACAACGCCGGTCTGCGCGTCCACCACGAACTCGGTGAAAGCGGCCTCGTCGTCGGGATTCATCCGCACGGCAAGCCTCTGAAAAACCCGATACGTGACGTTGTTGAGCCAGGGGTCGCCGAGATTCTCCGGGTCGCCCTGGTGAACGAGGTAAATGCGGAAAAGCTCCCACCGGCTCTTTTCCGTCTCACGACGGTCGTCGGAGGCCGTCGCGGCCTCCAGGGCGGCGGGGGAATCCACGGCGGGACGGCCCAGAGCAAGTCTCGCCGAACCCAGGGGCCAGCTCGTGAAATCGCCGGCGGGTGAGTCCGGGGGGGAATCCTCCTGTACCGCCGGTTGGGCCCCCGCGGTGAGCGCAACGGAGAGAATCCGCTTCAGCCCGTTGGAGTAGAAGGCGACCACCCACTCCCGGCTCCCGCCCCCCGCTGGCTGATCGCCGGAGGCGGCGGCGTAGGCTATTGCGTCGTGGGACCAGCCGCGCCCCAGCGGGTCGGCGAGCTCGAGGGCCTCCAGGGCGGTCCAGGTATCTTTCGCGTAGAGCTCGACCAGCCCGCCGGCAGCCCGTTCCAAGAATCCGCGGGACCCGTCGTTCCACGCCAGCTCGCCCGCGGTCCCATCGGATACGAGCTTAACCTCGGCCACGCCCTCACGCACCCCCGTCACCTCGAGAAGGCTGCCCGGCGGCAGCTCTATCTCGCCAGTGGAGGTCTTGAGGAGGGAAGAGATGCCGGGCTTGAGCTGAACCGCATCGCCGACCTGGGGTGGCTGGAGGTGCGGGGGTGGGGCAGTGCGCTGACACTGAAAAATCTCGCCGAAGACGACCAGCAGAAAAAAGCCGACACCGACGACTCCCAGGATGGACCACAGCAGTATTCTCTGACTCCGACTCGCCATCACCGCACCGGCCTTTTCACTTTACCCGGTTTTTCGATACCTGTATATATTACTCCAGATGACCGTGTAAGGCAAGTTGTAAAGAAAAGGGAACTTAACCTATCCCGACGCATGGGACGCGGAACAAAGCGATGCGGTGTATCGTATAATCGGAACATAAGAGATGCATTCAACACGGTACCGCGGGACTTGCGTCAAGGCCCGCGGGGGAGGCGCATCCATGCGGCACATGCCCTTTTTACCCCTTCTCACTATTTTTCTCGCGCAGCCCGGATGCGCCGGGGAAGAGACCTCGTCGGTCGAGCTCACGGTGAGCGAAACCGATTCCGCGACGGTCGAGTCCAACGACGCGCGCATCACCGATGAACGCGGCAACGCCATCATCGAGGCCACCCGGATCGCCGCCCCTTCCGTCGTCACCATCTCGACCATCACCCGCATCACCGAACGCGTGTACGACCCGGGGAGCGACCCTTTCTTCAACGATCCCTTCTTCGAGGAATTCTTCGGGCGCAGTTTCGGACCCTCCCGGTCCGAGGGGCCCACCTACCGGGAGCGTGAAATCCCCGGCATGGGCTCCGGCTTCATCATCTCACCCGAAGGCTACGTCCTCACCGCGGAGCACGTGGTCCACTCCGCCGACGAGATCGAGATCACCCTCTCCGACGGGCGGAGCTTCCCCGGCGAGGTCGTGGGTCGCGACCCCTACACCGACACCGCCGTGGTCCGCATCACCGGCGGCGAAAACCTGCCGGTCTCCATCCTGGGCGATTCGGATCACCTGGAGGTCGGCCAGTGGGCCATCGCCATCGGCAACCCCTTCGGCTTCATCGTGAAGGACCCCCAACCGACGGTAACCGTGGGCGTGGTCAGCGCCACGAACCGCACAATGCGCTACCAGCTCGCCACGGGCGAGGTGCGGGTCTTCGATGGGCTGATCCAGACCGACGCCGCCATCAACCCGGGCAACTCCGGCGGCGCCCTGGTCAACTCCCTCGGCGAGGTGATCGGCATCAACTCCTCGATTCTGTCCACCTCGGTGGGCAACCAGGGCATCGGCTTCGCCATCCCCATCAACAGCGCCCGGGATGTGGCCCAGGAGATAATCCGCTACGGCGGCGTCCGCCGGTCCTACATCGGCTTCTACCTCCAGGACGTGACCCCCAGCATCGCCCAGGCGATGGGGCTCCGCTCCACCGAAGGCGCCCTCGTCACCCAGGTGGACAAGGGCTCCCCGGCGGCGGAGGCGGGCCTGGAGCCCGGCGACATCGTCATCTCGTACAATTCAGAGCCGATCACCGGGGTGGACGGTTTCAACGAGCAGTTCCAGCGGAGCGTCCCGGGGGACGACTTGGTCCTGGTCGTCCAGCGCGAAGGTAAGCCGTACCGCGTGGCCCTGGTCATCGCCGAACAGGACAAGGAGAGTTGACGTTTTTTTTAAAGAAACCGGGATTCGGCGTGAAAAGGCGGGTGGAGCATCCCGCCTTTTTTTACACCGTTTGGACAGTCTACTTCTCCTTGGCCCTCACCTTCTTATGTGGTAGGATTGGGGTGAGTCATTTAAAAGACCGCCCATGATCCACCGGTACGAAATTTCCGAAATCCGCGCCATCTTCTCCGACGAGGGCCGGTTCAACATCTGGCTGGAAGTCGAGCTGGCGGCGGCGGAGGCCATGGCCGAGCTGGGGCTCGTCCCGGCGGAGGCCGTCCGCGTATGCCGGGAGAGGGCCCGGATAGACCCGAAGCGGATCGAAGAGATAGAGGAAATCACCCGCCACGACGTCATCGCCTTCCTGGAGCACCTCGAGGAAACCGTCGGCCCCGAGGCCCGGCACCTGCATCTGGGGATGACCTCATCCGACGTGCTGGACACCGCCCTCGCCCTCCAGATAAACCGCGCTAACCGGGTGCTCCTGGACGACTTGGAAAACCTTCTCTCGGCCCTACGGGAACAGGCCCTGAAATACAAGGACACCGTCTGCATCGGTCGCAGCCACGGCGTCCACGCCGAGCCGACCACCTTCGGCCTCAAGCTAGCCGTCTCCTACGCCCAGTTCAAGAGGGACCACGAGCGGCTATCCGCGACGGCCGAGGGACTGCGCGTCGGCCAGATATCCGGGGCGGTCGGCACCTACACCTCGCTCTCGCCGGAAATCGAGGAGCGCACGTGCGCCAAGCTGGGCCTCAAACCGGCGCCGATCTCCACCCAGATTCTACAGCGGGACCGCCACGCGGCCTACCTTTGCGCCCTGGCGATTCTGGGGGCGGACCTGGAGCGCCTGGCCCTCGAAATCCGCCACCTCCAGAGAACCGAGGTCGCCGAGGCCTTCGAGCCCTTCACCAAAGGGCAGAAGGGCTCCTCGGCCATGCCCCATAAGAGGAACCCCATCATCACCGAGCGCGTCGCCGGCATGGCGCGCCTCTTGCGTTCCAACGCCCACGCCGCCCTCGAGAACGTCGCCCTCTGGCACGAGCGAGACATCAGCCACTCCTCCGTGGAACGGGTGATAATCCCCGACGGCTTCCACCTGGCGGTGTACATGCTGCGCAAGATGGTCTTCGTCGTGCGGGGACTGGTGGTGGACGAAAAACGCATGGCGGAGAACCTGGCCCTCACCGGGGGCCTCACGGCCAGCTCCGGCCTCCTGGTCGAGCTCATCCGGGCCGGTCTCGAACGCAAGGCGGCCTACGAGCTGGTCCAGGGACACGCCCTGGCCGCCTGGGAGGGGAAGGGCGATTTCAGGACCGCCATCGAAAAGGACCCCATGGTCGCCCTGCACCTCGACCGGGAGACCGTCGAACGCTGCTTCGGACAAAAACCGAGATTCATTGACGTGACTTACCGCCGTCTGGGTATAATAGGGAACTGACTAGCCCGTTTTCTTATTCCGAGAAGGGGACCACCATGGCCGAAGAGCGCGTTCTTTACGAGGGCAAGGCCAAGATAACCTACGCCACCGACGATCCCAACGTCGTGCGCCTCTACTACAAGGACTCGGCCACCGCCTTCGACGGCAAGAAGAAGGGCACCATCAAGGACAAGGGGTTCTTCAACAACGCCATCACCGAGGTGTTCTTCAAGCTCCTGGAAGAGGCCGGGGTGGCCACCCACTATCTCGACCGCCCGTCGGACCGCGAGATGCGAGTCAAGACACTCCGCATGATTCCCCTGGAGATCGTGGTGCGCAACGTGACCGCCGGCTCACTCGCGAAACGGATGGGCATTCCCGAGGGCACGGCCCTGTCGAGCACCATCCTCGAGTACTACTACAAGGATGACTCCCTGGGCGATCCGATTCTGTGCGAAAGCCACGTCCACGCTCTCGAAATCTGCTCCAAGGAGGATCTGGCGAAAATCGGAAAAACGGCGTTCAGGGTCAACGAGGTGCTCACCCCCTTTCTCGCCCAGCGGGGTATCAAGCTGATAGACTTCAAGCTGGAGTTCGGCTACGACTCCGAAGGCGAGATACTCTTAGGGGACGAGATAAGCCCCGACTCCTGCCGCCTTTGGGACGCCAAGACCAATGAGAAGATGGACAAGGATCGCTTCCGCCATGACCTGGGACAGGTGGAGGAGTACTACGCCGAGCTGCACCGGAGGATAACCTCGTAAGCCGACGATAAATGAGACAAGGGGTGGAACAAGGGGTTTAAACGAGCGAACCGAGCGAAGCGAGCTACGCCTCCGGCGAACCGAGTAATGCCCCAGGCAAAACCCCTTGTCTTTCCCCTTATTTTTAAAGGGGCGCCGATCCGGCGTCCCTTTTTCATATCAACGGCAACCGGCTTAACTCAGGCGTCAGAGGGCCAGGGCCTCGTCCAGCATGCGCTCGAACTCGGCAATACCGGCGACCACGGACATCCGGCGGCGCAGCTCACCCGCCCCCTCCACCCCGCGGAGGTAGTGCAGGGCGAAGCGACGTACCCGGAACATCGCCGACTTCTCGCCGTAGAAATCGCAGAGCAACCGGCCGTGCCTGCGGGTCCACCCGACCCGCCCCGACCAGTCCGCCTCGGGTCGGACTTCCTCCCCACCCAGTGCCTGCGCCATCCGTCGCGCCTGCCACGGCTCGCCGATGAGCGCCCGCCCCACCATCACCGCGTGACACCCCGTGGAATCCAGCATCCGCAGGGCATCTTCGGGGGTCTTCACGTCGCCGTTGCCGATAACGGGGCAGCGCACCGCCCCCACGAGCTCGGTGATGGCCGTCCAGTCGGCACAGCCGGCAAAACCATCCTCCCGGGTGCGGGGGTGAAGCGTGAGGGCGGCGATTCCTATACCGTCGAGTTCCGTCGCCAGGCTCAGGAAAATCTTTGAGTCCGAGGTGAAGCCCAGGCGCAGCTTGGCGGTGACCGGCAGGGACGTGGATTCCAGTACCGCCGCCGCTATTTCCACGGCCAGCGGCAGGTCGCGCATGAGCGCCACCCCGTTCCCCGACCGCACGACCTTCTTCGCCGGGCAGCCGAAGTTCAGGTCGAGGGCGTCGTAGCCGCAGAGCTCGACGAACCCGGCGGCGTAGGCGAAGGCTTCCGGGTTGTGGCCGAAGAGCTGGCAGACCACCGGCACGCCCAGGTCGGGGAACTGGCGGGAAAGGGGGCGGGGCGGATCACACGGCCGTCCGGGCTCCGGGGTCAGCATGGCCCGGGTCTTGCGTCCCCCCCGGAAAAGCCCGTCGGCGGTGGTCATCTCCGTCCAGAAGGCGGCGAGTCCCTCCCCGGCGAGGAGGCGGTACCACGGCACGGCGCTGGTCCCGGCCAGGGGGGCGGAGACCACCCCCCCGGCGATCCGCTCCCGGAAGGTTTTTACGAAGTCCGGTCTGGACATGGCCCTTCGTGGAGACAAGGGGTTTAACCGAGCGAAGCGAGCTATGCCCCTGGCAAAACCCCTTGCCGATAGGAGGGCAAGGTCCGGGCCCCTTGCCTGTTCAATGAGAATTGTCAGCCGCGCCTTTTCCCCCGGCACTTCTGTTGGGTGAAACTCTTCACCGGCTTTCCGCCTTTATTATTCCCCAAGACACCGCCTCGACCACCGGCTCCTGGGGAGTCCACTCGACGCGGATTAGTAGGTCGGTCTCGTATTCACTCCACTGTGGGTCTCCCTGGTCGCAGTACCACGAATGCCTAATCTCCCAGTCGAATGTCGTATCCAGCCTGATACCCACCAACCCGAACGGCCTCACCACCGCGAAGAACTCCCCAGGTACGTCCACCGGCTCGTCGAGGATAAAATGCCACCAGGGAGCCCGATGGTCGAGTGTATAAGCCAACGGCCCGCTCAAAATCTCACCGGGGCTATCATCATCTCGCGAATAGATGTAAAGCTCCGGCTGGCCGGACGAGAACTGACACCCTAGGATGAACTCGCTCACTACACCCGGCTGCCCGTCCGTGTCTCCCGGCCGACCTTGAGGGACAGCATCGTTAAAAAGGACGCCCAGATTGTAGTGCCACTCCTCGTAGCCTCCGCCGTCATCCCAGTAAAGCTCGGTCGCACCGACTGCCAGCGCCAAGGTCAAGAACACTAAAACGGTTTGCATCTCTACTCCTTAATTCCGCTTGCCTTTATTATTCCCCATGACACCGCTTCAACCCCCGGCTCCTGCGGCTCCCATTCAACGCGGATTCCCAAGTCGGTCACGAACTCGTACCAATCCCCCTCCGAAGCACATCCCCGCGAGTGATTAAATCCGTAGTCATGGGTCGGGTCCAGAAGGATTTGATCCGGCCAAGGCGACCGCTCCTCGTTCATTTTCACTACGGCAAAAAACTCCCCCGGTACATCCACCGGCTCATCTAACACTATTTGAAACCAACTCTCCCCAAGCTCATACTCCGTATACGCCAGAGGGCCAGCCAAGACCTCGCCGGGGTTATTCCCATCCCGCGAGTAGATATAATACTCCGGCGGAGGCTCACCGTAGCAGTAATAGAAGCACACCAATAACTCCGAGACGGTTCCCGGTAATCCCCCCGTATCTCCGGGGTAATCATCCCCCACCGCATCTAGGAAAAGCACAGCAGCGATGGGGTCCAAAGTCGCACTCCCGTACATATCGCCGTCATCCCAGCGAAGCTCGGTCGCCCCGACCGCCAAGGCCAGAACCAGGATCACCAAGGTTACTCGCATCGCTCCTCCTAAATCCAGCCCGATATCGGCCAGCCCTTGGTAAGCCGCGCAAAGGCCCGGAACGCCTCCGCTTGGAGACAAGGGGTTTAATCCGCTTGCCCTTCCGCCCATCGGGGGAAAAATACGTCTACCCGCCGACGAGCCACCGGATGCAACGCCCCATGAGCGCCAGCCCCTCGGCCTCGGAGGAAATGTTCTCCCAGGCGAAGGAGAGGAAGACCGAGCGGTGGTTCCCGCTCTCGACAGCCACACCGCAGACGTCGCCCCGGCTGCGGTTGGTGAAGAGGACCTGCGCTCCGGGGGCGGCGGTGAAGCCGTCGCTCCAGTTCCCCACAATCTGCCTGTCGCCGAAAAGCACCATGGACAGCCCGGCGTTCAGCTCCCCCTCGGGCTCGGCGATGGCCACCAGTGTCTTGGCGTCGGCGCGCCAGTCCTTGACCCCCAACGCCTCCTCGAGGGAACCCGACGAGGCCGTTCCGCTCCGGGAGACCTGCCCCAGGTAGTTCTGGCTCACGAGGAGGAGCCGACCGCCGTCGTCCAGGTACCGCCGCAGCGCCCGGCGGTCGCTCTCGCCCAGGCAAACCTTGAGGGCGTCCAGCCCGGTGAAGTAGACGACCAGCCGGTAAGGTTCCAGCTCGGCGTAAGTGGGGCCGCTGGTGTTGTGGCTGACCACGTGGGTGTCGTAGTCCACCCCGAGCGCGTCCAACGCCGCGGTGTACCGCTCGTGGACGTCCACCCCGTAGGGGTTGTCGTTGTTCACGCCGTCGTCGTCGTCCACCAGGAGCACCGGACCGAGGTCCAGCCCCGAGAGGTCCGGTGGGCCTTCGGGCTCGACGGTGACCGGCGTCTCGACCACCGCGGTCCGCGCCGAGATTTCGAGCACGGCCCGGAGGGGATCGCGGTCCATGTAGGCCCTGTACGAGCCGGCTGTGGCCGCGGGGTAGACCAGGAATACGGCATCCGCGCCGGACTGGTAAAAACGCCCCCCGGCGACGTGCCCCACGGGACCACCCAGCCGACCCCCGTCGTCGAGATGCGCCCCGCGCACGACGAGACCCAGGCTGGCCTCACCGGCGGTCAGAGAGTCGGACACCTGGACCGTGCACTCCTCGTCCAGGTAGAACACGACGAAGGTCACGTCCTCCTGGGCGTAGCAGCGGACGTTGGTCACGCGCGCCCCGAAGGCCGCGGCCGTCAGCGCGAGAAAGATGTAAACCGCTTTCCTCACCGGCCCCCCCCTTTTCCCGCCATTCTACCAGAAAGGAGACAAGGGGTTTAACCGAGCGAACCGAGCTACGCCCCCGGCGAAACGAGCGAAGCGAGTAACGCCCCAGCGAAACCCCTCGTTCTTGTTTAAGGGCTGATTCACTGCCGCCTAGGCCACGACGCCCAGTTCGCCGGAGCCGTAAACCGATTCCAGGCGCCGCTTGAGCCGGGGGTGCGCCTCCAGCTCCGGATCGGCTTCGAGTAGGCGGAGCGCCGCTTCCCGAGCTTCCTCGAGCATCCTCCGGTCGGTGATCAGCGCGGCCAGGGCCGCGTCGGGCAGGCCGTGCTGCCGCGTCCCGAGGAGCTCTCCGGGACCGCGTAGCTCGAGGTCCAGCTCGGCCAGGCGGAAGCCGTCGGCGGTCTCGGTCATCGCCCGCAGGCGCCGTTTGGCCGCGTCGGTCAACCCCCTCCCCGAGAAAAGGTAACAGCGGGCGGGGTACGGGCTTCTGGCCACCCGACCCCGGAGCTGGTGTAGCTGCGACAGGCCGAACTGCTGGGCCTCCTCCACCACCATCACCGTGGCGTTAGGCACGTCTATCCCCACCTCCACCACTGTGGTTGCGACCAGAACGTCCAACGCTCCGGCCCGGAAGGCGCGCATCGTCCTTTCCTTCTCCAAGGAATCCAGGCGACCGTGGACCAGCCCGAGCCTCAACCCGGCCAGGGGACCATCCCGGAGCTCGTCGAAGCGTACGGTGGCGGCGGCGAGGTCTTTTTCCGGGGATTCCTCCACCAGCGGGCAGACAACGAAGGCCTGACGCCCGCGGGCAGCCTCCTCCCGGATGAAATCGAAGGCCTGGCCGCCGTTCTTCCCCACGAGCCATCGAGTCTCCACGGGGCGGCGACCGGGGGGGAGCTCGTCAATGACCGAGGAATCCAGATCGCCGTAAACGGTGAGCGCCAGGGAGCGGGGGATGGGGGTGGCCGTCATCACCAGGACGTTGGTCGAGGGCGGGCAAAGTCTGCCGCGCTGGGCCACGCCGAAACGGTGCTGCTCGTCCACCACGGCCAGGCCCAGCCGGGGGAAGACGACCCCCTCCTGGATGAGCGCGGTGGTGCCGATGGTTACGCCGGGCTCGCCGGCCGCAATCGCCTCGAGCGCCGACCTCCGGGTGCGATCCTTCACGCTTCCCGTGACGAGATGGCAGGGCACGCCCAGGTGGTTTAGGACGTGGCCGAAGGTACGGTGATGCTGCCGGGCGAGTACCTCGGTGGGCGCCATCAGTGCCGCCTGCCATCCGGCTTCCACCGCCAGGAGCATCGCCAGAAGGGCCACGACGGTCTTCCCCGAGCCCACGTCGCCCTGGAGGAGGCGGTTCATGGGTCTCGACCGGGCCAGGTCGTGACGGATGCGCTCCAGGACGCGCTTCTGCGCCCCGGTGAGATCGAAGCCCAGCCGGTCCAGGGCGCGGCGGACCAGGTCGCCTCCGGCTTCCACCACGGCGCCCGAGGTTTTATCCAGGCGCACCCGCTCGCGCAGGACCGCCAACTGCAAGAGAAAGAGGCCGTCGAAGGCCAGGCGCCGCCGGGCTCTCTCGGGGGCGTCGAGGTCGGTCGGGTAGTGGAGCCGTTCGAACGCCTCGGCCAGCCCCGGTAGCCCCAAGGGCGCCGACACCTCTTCGGGAAGGTGATCCTCCAGCTTCGGCAGATACAGCTCGAGAACGCGGCGGGCAAGCGTGCGGAGGTAGCGCTGACCGAGCCCCTCCGTCAGGCCGTAGTTGGGCACGATGCGCCCGAAGGCCAGGGGGTCCTCGCCCGTGTCCAGGAACTCGAAATCGGGGTTGATGAGAGCGCCGCCGTCGTGGGGACTGACCTTGCCGAAAGCCACCAGGCGGCGACCGGGCTTGAGCTTGTCCGCCAGGTACAGCGCGTTGAACCAGGTGAGGACGAGGCTCCCGCCGTCTCCGGTCAAAAGAGCGCTCAGACGCGGCTTTCGACCTTTGAAACCGCGGATGAGCTCCACGCTCCCGAGCTCGCCGACCACAGAGACCTCATCCCCCGCCCTCAGCCGGTCCAGCGGGACCAGGCGCGACCGATCCTGGTACCCGCGGGGTTCGTAGGCGAAAAGATCGGCCACGGTGAAAAGGCCGAGCCTCTTCAGGCGCTCGTACCGGGAGGGACCGACACCCTTCTCGTAGAGCAGGGGGCGCCCGGCAAGATCGTCCAGGCCCCACCCCTCCGTCGGCAGGGGGGTCTCGGGCGGCCTTGGGCACGCCTCTTGCTTGAGATATTCACGCCATTCCCGGGTGAATTTTCGCAGACGATCCACCCGCCGGTTGGTGGGCAGGGAGTCCAGACCTCTGACGAGCTCCCGGCAACGTCCAAGGGCGTCGGAGTCCGATCCGAGCTCGTCCAGCCAGCCCAAGAGCCGCGCCTCCAGGTCCGGCATCCGGTCGGCCAGGGCGTATCCGCTTCGCTCGAGGGCCTCCAGGGGGCCGGCCATCCGGCGGGCAACACTTTCCAGTCCGGTCTCCACACTCCCTAGTCTACCAGCCCGAGCGCATACCGACAATGTTTTGAATAAATTGACAGTGGGGATTTTTTCCGCTAGATTGTGAGTGGATTGGTACATTTTCCGGCGTAAGTCTTTTTGACTTTTATCCCAGACGAAGGAGCCCGTCAATGAAGAAGCTGCTTCTGGTCCTGATCCTCCTTACGCTGCCCCTGGCGGCGCTTGCCGGGTCCTGGACCGTCATGGTCTGGCTCAACAACCAGAACAGCCTCAAAGAATTCGGCTGGGACGACGTCAACGAGATGGAGGACTGCAACTACAGCGCCTACCCCGACGGGGTGGACGTCATCGTGATGATGGGGTGGGATCCGGACGACCACACCAAGCTCTTCCACATCACAACCGACCCCGGCGGCTACACGTCGGGCGACTACGAGGACATCGTCTCCACCGAGATAACCGGGCACGGCATCTGGACCGGCAACGTGGCCGACATGGACGATCCACAGATATTCGAGAACTTCATCCAGTGGGTCACCGACAACTACCCCGCCGACAACTACCTCCTCGACGCCTGGGACCACGGCGGCGGCATCTTCCTGGAGGACCAGACCAAGGACTGGATAGACCGCGGGATGTGCAGCGAGCTTAAAATTTGGGAGATCGAGGAGGCCCTGGAGAACGTCGGGGAATTCATAGACGTCATCGGCTTCGACGTATGTCTTGGCGGGCAGGTAGAGAACGGCTACCAGTATCTGAACGACGTGGGCATCTGCATCGCCAGCGAGGACAATGAACCCGGAGACGGGTGGGATTACCAGGCGTTCAACATCTTCGAGGAAGACACAAACGTCATGCCGGAGGAGCTGGCCGCCCGCATCGTCAAAGATTACCTCGACTTCTACGGAGCCGGCGTGACCCAGGCCGCCCAAAACGTGAAGAACTGGCCCACCGTTATGGAAACGGATTGGACGAACCTCTGCCAGTCGCTCTTCGACAACTGCTACACCTACCTGGACCGGATAACCACCGCCCGGGACTCCGCCGACTACTGGAACACGGCCAGCGATCGCGACCTGTACCAGTTCGTGGAAGCCCTGGCCGGAGACGGC
>JAPLSK010000156.1 GCA_026398675.1 bacterium
GACCTTCGCCCGGACCTGACGAGCCTGGACGACTACACCCGCCGAGCCGAGTTCGACCCGTTCCAGGACGTGGCGCTCAAGCCCGATCTGAGCAGTCTCACAGACTACCTCACCCCGGAGAAATTCCGCTTCGAGGCGAAGCTGCGCGGCGAGCCCTCGCCGGGTGAATCCGCCGCTGTGTGGGAAGATATAAACCGCGCCCAGGCGGCCGGCGAGTCGCTCGTGCGGCGCGAGCCCGTCGTCTGGGAAACCCTCGCCGACTACCGCCCCTACGAGAAGGTGGGACAGCCGCGCCTTCTGTACGACGTGGCCCGGGCGGACGAGTGGGCGGACCCGCGGCGCGAGCGCGGCGAGAGACCCAAGGTCTCCATCCTGATGTACCACGACCTCCGCGACACCTCCCGGTACTCCACCGTCATCACCCCCTGGCAGTTCGAGGAAGAGGTGCGCTGGCTGACGGAGTCGGGATACAAGTTCATCACGATAAGTCAACTGCTGGATGACATCTACTCCGGCGGCGGCGACCTGCCGCCCCTCTGCGTGGCGCTGACCTTCGACGACGGCTGGAGCGGCGTATACCGTTACGCCTACCCGATTCTAAAGAAGTACGGCGCCACGGCCACCCTTTACCTCTACACCAATTACGTCGGCGTCGGCGGCCGGTCCAACACCTGGGACCAGTACCGGGAGATGCTGGCCAACGGTATCGAGATCGGCAGCCACACGGTTTCCCACTGCGACCTGACCAACCGGGGCATGTGGAGCGGCCGGGGCTCCAAGCCCCCGGCGGGGCAGGGCAACTACACCCAGCGGCTGATGCACGAGCTGGTGGATTCTAGGCTAATCCTCGAGGAGCACCTGGGGGTGCCCATCCGGAGCCTGGCCGTTCCCTACGGCGCCTACGACGACTACGTGCTCAAGAGCGCGCTTCTGGCCGGGTACGAGGGCATCCTCAACATCAAGCAGGGCAACACCTACGTGGACGCCGAGACCAACGAGATAGAGCTCCGGCGCTGGAACGTGGTTCCGTCCATGGGTCTCGCGACCTTCATCGAACGCCTGGATAGACAATGACGGCACGGCCCGACGCCCGATCTGCGGCCTGGGAGGCGCTCCGGGGCGTTGCCGCCGGGAAGGGGGATGCCGAGCCACTCCTGCGCAAGCTGCTGGCCGATACCACCCTTCCGCCCGTGGAGCGACGGTTGGCCTTCGAGCTGACTCTGGGAACCCTGCGCAAGCGGGGTTGTCTCGACTACGGGCTGGAACGGTATCTGACCCGGCCCCTACGGGAGCTGCACCCCGACCTGCGCGAGCTCCTGCGCCTGGGGGCCTACCAGCTCCTGGAGCTGGACCGGGTTCCGGCTTACGCCGCCGTGGACCGGACGGTGGAGCTGGCCCACAACTTCAGCACGACGCGAAAGGCCGCGGGACTGGTCAACGCCGTCCTGCGGCGCCTGAGCGAGGGACGCCCCGAACCGCCCGATCGCGAAGCGGACCCCGTCGGTCACCTGGCCGTGACCGGCAGCCACCCCCGCTGGCTGGTGAAGCGGTGGCTTGAACGGTACGGTTTCGAGGAGACCGCCCGGCTCTGCGCCGTGGACAATGAACCGCCGGACACCTTCGTTTTCCTCAACCCCTTCCGGACGGCCGGGGAGAATTTTCGGGAAATCGTGCCGGACGCCGAGGCGGTGGAGGGGTTCCCCGGTTGTTACCGACTCGCCCGCGGGGCGGACCTGACCTCGAGCGGGGCGTACGCTCAAGGGAAGGTGTACGCCGCCGACCCGGCGACGACCCTGGCGGCGACGGCGCTGGACCCCCGACCCGGCGAAATTATTTTAGACGCCTGCTCGGCCCCCGGGGGTAAGCTCTTCCACCTGCACCGGCTGGCCGGCGGGGAGCTGAAAACCGTGGCCCTGGAGGTCTCGCCCCGGCGGTGCGTAACCCTCGCGGGAAACGTCGCCCGGCTCGGGTTGCACTCGGCGGTGGTCAACGGAGACTTATCCCTCCCGCCGTTTACCAGGGGCGGCTTCGAGAAAGTTCTCCTCGACGCAACGGGTGCCCGCCGCCCAGGGGCTCAACGATGACCTGCGGAAACGCTTCGCGGATCCCGGGGGCGATATACGAGCCCTGCCACACCTGACCGGAACCGACGGCGCCTACGTAGCGCTGCTCAAGAGGGTGCGGTAGCCTTTCCGGCGGTGGATGGGGTATGATTGGCAGACCACTCGAAACAAGCGGTGGCGGATGAACGATCAGAAAGACAGTGGAACCGGGTTCGGGTTAGGTTCGCAACCCCAAGACCGGCCCAAGTTCGAGGGGTTCGGCTTCGATGAGCCGACCCGGCAACTGACCCCCGTCCCCGAAAGGCCGAGGTCTCCGAAGCTCGCCCGCCTGGGGGCCGTCCTGCTCTATATCGCCCTGGCCGTGGGCGCCCTCGTCATCGGCATGCTTCTGGCCAACTTTATCATCATGCCCCTGTTGGTCGGGGGTGAGGAGATACCGGTCCCCGACCTGACAAACATGAGCTTCGAGGCGGCGACCGCCATGCTGGTCGAGATGGGCCTCAACTACGAGAAGGTGGCCGAGGAGTACTCGGCGGACGTGCCGACCGGGTACGTCGTCAGCCAGCGTCAGGAGCCGGGGATGAATGTGCGCCCGGGCCGGATCATCGAGCTCACCGTCTCGGCCGGTTCCGAGGATGTCCGCGTCCCCAACGTGACCAAGATGAGCCAGCGCCAGGCCGAGGACGTCCTCCGGCGCGCCGGTCTGGTGGTGGGCAAGGTCCGCGAGAGCTACGACCCCAGCGTCCCCGAGAGCTCGGTCATCGGCCAGAATCCCGAGCCGGGTCGCGAGGTGCCGCGCGGAACCAGGATAGACCTCCTCGTCTCCCTGGGCTCCGAGGAAACCACCTTCAAGATGCCCAACCTGGTCGGCGCCGACTACCGCACCGCCGTCAGCCGCGTCTCCACCTGGGAACTGGCGATGGGGGACACCACCTTCGAGTTCTCCACGAGCATCCCGCCGGGCCACGTCATCCGCCAGTCCCCCGAGGTCGGCGCCACGGTGCGCCGGGGCGACACGGTCACCGTCGCCATCAGCAAGGGGCCGCCCACCGGCGGGGAGACGGTTCCGACACCGGAGGGTGGCGGGGGAACGCCGCCGCCGGACACCTTCTAAGATGGCCGTAAAAATCGTCCCCAGCATCCTCTCGGCCGACCAGGCCGACCTGGGCGCCGTCGTCCGTCGGCTCCTGGCCGCCGGACTCGACACCATCCACCTCGACGTCATGGACGGCAACTTCGTGCCGCCCATAACCTTCGGCGCCAAGCTCCTGTCCGACCTGAAACGCGCGGTGGGGGGCGTTTACGACGCACACCTCATGGTCGCCCGCCCCGGGGAGCAGATCGAGCTCTTCGCCGAGGCGGGGGCGGACTGGATCACGGTACACCAGGAGGCCGCGCCTCACGTCCACCGACTCCTCGACCGGATCAAATCCCTCGGCAAAAAGGCCGGCGTCTCCATCAATCCCGGCACCCCGGTCGTCCAGCTCGAGCCGCTCCTGGACTCGGCCGACCTTTTCCTCATCATGACGGTCAACCCCGGCTGGGGGGGGCAGGGGATGATCGAGAGTTGCCTGGACAAGGTCCGCTGGCTGAAGGAGCGCGTGGAAACCCCGGTGATGGTGGACGGGGGGGTCAACGAAGGAACGATGGCCAAGGTGGCCGCCGGCGGAGCGGACCTGGCCGTGGTCGGCAGCGCCCTCTTCCAGGGCGATTTGGGCGCGATACTGTCCCGCCTCCGTGAAGAAGCCGCGGCTACTTAAGCCTCGACGTTCAACGATTTTTTCACACTCTCCGGGGCTGACGCGTCAGCCCCTTTCCAAGCCGACGCCATGTTCGACCGCATAACCGATCGGCTTTCCGCCGTCTTCAAGAAGCTCACCGGACGAGGGAAGCTCACCGAGACGAACGTCGGCGACGCCCTGCGGGAGGTGCGCGTCGCCCTACTGGAGGCCGACGTCAGCCTCGCCGTGGTGAAAGGCTTTCTCGAAGAGGTTCGGGCTGGTGCGCTGGGCGAGGCCGTGCTGGGCTCGCTGACGCCGGGGCAGCAGTTCATCGGGGTGGTGCAGCGGGAGCTGACCGCGCTCTTGGAAAAGAACGCCAGCGAGTTCAACCTCCCCTCACCGGCCACTGTGATGCTGGTCGGCCTGCAGGGGTCGGGGAAGACGACCACGGCGGCCAAGTTGGCCCGCTGGTACGCCAAGAGCGGAAACCGGCGCTCACTCCTGGCGGCCTGCGACGTCCGCCGTCCGGCGGCCCGTGAGCAGTTGGAGGTACTGGCCGAGCGCGTCGGCGCCGAGGCGTTTCCGGGGAAAGCGTTCACCGAGGACGCGGTGGGCACTGCGCTGGCCGCCATGCGCCAGGCCGACCGGCGCAACCTGGACCTGACGCTGGTGGACACGGCGGGCCGTCTGCAGATTGACGAACCGCTGATGGCCGAGCTGGTGGAGATGAAGGTGAAGCTGCGGCCCCAGGCGGTTTTCCTGGTCGTTGACGCCGCGTCGGGACAGGAGGCGCTCAACGTCGCCCAGACCTTCAACGGGCGCCTAGGGCTGGACGGCGTAATCGTGAGCAAGCTGGACGGCGACGCCCGGGGCGGCTGCATTCTCTCCATCGCCGGCGGACTCGAGGTGCCGGTCCGCTTCGTCGGCACGGGCGAGACCCCCGACGACCTGGAGCCCTTCGACCCCGAGCGTCTCTCCCGGCGCATCCTCGGCCTGGGCGACGTGGTGGGGCTCGTGGAGAAGGCCCAGGAGGCCTTCGACGCCCGGCAGACCGAGCGCTTGGCAAAGAAGGCCGTCACGGGCGGCTTCGACCTGGAGGATTTCGCCGAGCAACTGCGGGGGATAAAAAAGATGGGTCGGATGGCCGACATTCTGGCGCTCGTCCCGGGCATGCGCCAGTTCGCTCTCCAAGCCGATGGGGAGGGGCTGGACCGGGGGGTGAAGCGGGCCCTGGCTATAATTGATTCCATGACCCCCGACGAGCGCCGGCACCCCAACCTGATACAGGGCTCGCGACGGCGGCGCATCGCCGCGGGCTCGGGCACCACCACCGCCGACGTGAACCGCCTGCTGGCCCAGTACCGCGCCATGGCCAAGGCCTTCGACGGGCTTTCGGGCAAAAAGGGTCAACGGATGATGCGCCGGCTCGGGATAGACCCCTCGAAGCTGGACGACGCCCTCCCTCCGGGCCTGTAATCAGACACCACCCGGTAATTGCGTATCGCTGAATTCGAATAAAAAAACGGGGACACCCACGGGTGCCCCCGCTCCCTATTTCGTTATCGGCCTACTTCAGCGAGTAGTAATTTAGCAACCAGCGCCAGTTTGATTCTTGATCTCGGTCGTCATCATCAATCGCAACTCGAACTACTCCCACGCCTTCCTTAAACCAGTAATTTTCATTGTAATCGTAGTTATCCGTCCTCCCGTATTCGTAGATCGCGACCCATACGAGCTCGTCAAAATATCCAGCCGGTGTGTCAAAGAAACTATCAGTAGCTCCGATACGTCCTTCCCAGAGTACCCCGGCGTCGTCGGTGAACGTCCACTCGGTACCAACCTCGATGGGCATCTTGAGGTAGGTCCGCCAGTTCTCCTCGTCCGCCGGCTTGGCCTGGAACTCGCCGTCGGCGGTGTGGCGCCAGAGCCACTCCTCCGTGGTGTCGCCCAAGTTCAGCTCGACGCGCCAGGCGCCGTCCTCGGAGCCCAGGACATTCCAGTTCAACGAGTCGCCGTCGTCGGGCAGGTCCCAGACGTAGTCCCACTCGTTGCCCTGGGCCAGGGGGACGTAGGCGTCCGTCGGGTTGGGCTCGGGGGTGTTCGTCGTGTCGCAGCCGGCGAAAAGGGCCGCCAGGACGACCGCGGAAAAACCGAAGCGAAGCGAGTTACGCGCCAGCGAAAGAAGCGTCCTTTTCATCGAAACCTCGCGGCGGGTTATCTTGCGCCCGGATGATACCAGCGACGCCCCGCACTGGCAAGCCCCGAGCTTGACACGCACGCCGCGGCCCGGGATATAATAGGAATGACAAAGAATAAATCCCGTGAGGCGGCATGAGACCCACCCTGACCATCCTGCTCCTGGCGGTCCTTCCCGCGGCGGCCGACGTGGCGCCGGGCCGTTGGGTCGAGGACCGCCCCGAAGGCGCGACCCTCGAGCACCCCACCGTCTCCATGTCCGACGAGGAGGTCACCGTCTTTTTCTGGGAGGACGTCGTCCTGGTCGAGGCGTGGTACGACATGACCAACACGGGGCCCTCCGGTCAGACGCCGATGATGCTGCCCATGTACTTCATCTACCCCGACCGGGGCCCGGACGAGGACTTCGAGCCGTGGGTGCGGATAAGCGTGAACGGCGAGGAGCTGGAGACGCGGGCCTTCCTTCGGCCCCAGTTCGACGAGGCGGGAGAATGGTCGGCGACCATGGTCATGGCGCTCTTCAGGTACGACTTCCCCACGGGGGAGACCACGCGGCTCGTCGCCAGCTACATGGCGCCCTACGTGTGGTGGGAGGATGGCGGCTGCTTCGAGTACCCCCTGGGCACGGGGGGCGGCTGGCACTCCGCCATCGGCCACGGCACCCTCTACCTGTGCCCGGGCCCGGGAGCCGACTGGGGCCTGGTCGAAGATTTTGGCCAGAAAGCCCTGCCCGAGCCGACCTTCGACGGCGAGACGGCTGCCTGGGAGTTCACCGACCTGGAGCCCCCGCCTGACACCTGCTACTGGCTTAAAGTGAGTGGGCGGTAAACGCCAGTTTGGCGCTCCAAAATGGGGGGCTCTTCAGGAAAAAGCGCGATTCGGCGGCAGGTTTTCTTGACGCGGGGGTGACGCCCCGCTTTTTTTATCCGGCGCCGAACCGCGGTGGTCGGGCCTCCCCGTTTCACCGACGGTGGCCGTCGGTCCCTGGTACGCATCTTGCGTTTAAAGGGATACACTCCCCAATTCAAACTCGGTCATCCCCGACGAGGAACATGAAAAACGAAGCGAAGCGAGTAATGCCCCGGCAAAACGAAGCGAAGCGAGCGAACCGAGTTACGCCCCGGCGAAACGTACTCATCATAGACGACGAGGAAGAGCTCCTGGAGCCTTTAATCCTGGGCCTCGAGCAACTCTCTCCCGAGTTCACCTACACCGCCACCTCCGACCCGATGGAGGGGATGGTGCTTTTAGACCGGATGCCGGTGGACGTCATAGTCACCGACATGATAATGCCCTACGTCACCGGCCTGGACATCATCGAGCAGGTCGTCAACCACTTCCCTCAGACCGCCTGCATTTTAATGACGGCCTACGGCACGACGGACATCGAAATCGTGATGGAAGAGTACTCGGTCAGCTACATCGAAAAGCCGCTGGACCTCGATATGCTTCACCAGATGATAGTCAACCTGTCGAGGGAATCCAGTGCCGTAGCCGACCTGAACGGGGTCACGCTGCCCACCTTCGTCCGGGTGCTGGCGTCGAAGGAGCTGACCTGCAAGGTGGATATCGAGTGCCAGGAGAGGAAGGGGACGCTCTTCTTCACGCGGGGGAAGCTCTTCCACGCCAAGCTCGGCAACCTGTCGCCCGAGGCGGCGGCGGTCGCCATGCTGACCTGCGAAAAGGTGAAGATAACCATCCACCAGCTCAAGTATCCCTTCCGGCGGAATATCCACCGGAGCCTGGAGGAGATCCTGCAGGTGACGGCGGGGGAGGATGAGGAAGCCTACGCCGCCATCGGCGGTGCGGATTCCCTCGACCCGGCCGAAAGCGGTTACTTCAACACCCAGAACCTCATCGGGCTGCTCTCCGCGGGCGTCACCCTGAGGTACAACCTGCTCCAACGGAAGGGGTGAGCCCGGTCCAGACGCACAAAAAGGAACGCTCGGCGGCGTTCCTTTTTATTGGGATAAAACAGCTTACAGCTCGAGGAATGCCTTGAGCTTGTTGGAGCGGGTGGGGTGCCGCAGCTTGCGCAGCGCCTTGGCCTCGATCTGCCGCACGCGCTCGCGGGTGACGTTGAAGATGGTGCCCACCTCGTCCAGGGTGCGCGGGCACCCGTCGCCCACGCCGAAGCGGAAGCGCAGGACCTTCTCCTCGCGGCGGGTCAGGGTCGAGAGAACGCTCTCTATCTGCTCGCTCATGAGCATGAAGGCCGCCGACCGCGCCGGGCTCACCGTGTTCTTGTCCTCGACGAAATCGGCGAGGTGGGAGTCCTCCTCCTGCCCGATGGGCGTCTCCAGGGAGATGGGCTCCTGGGCTATCTTGAGGATGCGGCGGACCTTGTCGGCGCTCATGCCGAGCTCGTCGGCTATCTCGGTGGGGGTCGGCTCGCGCCCCAGCTCGTGTAAAAGCTGGCGGCTCGTGCGGATGACCTTGTTTATCGCCTCGATCATGTGCACCGGGATGCGGATCGTGCGGGCCTGGTCGGCGATGGAGCGCGTGACGGCCTGACGGATCCACCACGTGGCGTAGGTGGAGAACTTGTAGCCCTTTTTGTAGTCGAACTTGTCCACTGCCCGCATCAGGCCGATGTTGCCCTCCTGGATGAGGTCCAGGAAGTGAAGGCCGCGGTTGGTGTACTTCTTGGCAATGGAGACGACCAGCCGGACGTTGGAGCGGACCAGGGTCATCTTGGCCTCGTGGACCTGCTGACGCCCCTCCCGTACCCGCTTGACCACGTCGCGGAGGTCGTCGGTGGTCATCCCGACCTGCCGCTCGACCTGCCGGACCTTCTCGGCGGCCTTGGTGAGCCGTTGCACCGTCCGGGCCAACCCCTCCTCGTCGGTGGAGAGCCGCTTCATCAACCCGGCAGCCAGGGGGTTCCTGGCGGTTATATTGTCGGAGATGGCCTCGGCTTCATCGAGGCTTATCCCCAGTTTCTTCGTCGTCTGCTCCAGGTCGCGCTGCTTGAGATTGATAAGGCGCAAGAGGTCAATGATGCGGTCGGCGAAACGGTTTATCTGCAGGGGGGAGAACTGTACGTCTAAGAGCTTCTCCCGGATGATGACCTCGCTCGTGGCAATCAGTTCCTTGTCGAGCTCGCGATTTTCATGCTTCGCGTCGGTGAGCTCGGTCGCTACCTGCTGGTGCTCGGCGTAGGCTTCACCCAGGAGCTTGCAGGTGCGGCGGATGTACTCCTTCTGCTTGTAGAGCGGGAGGCGCCCCTCGGCGTTTATCTTTACCACCTTCTCGATCTTGAGCTCGCCCAGGCGAAGCTTTTCGGCGAGGGCCTCCAGATCCCGGTGGGTGGAATGAACGCTGAACACCGCGTCCTGGATGACGTTCTGGCCGCTCTCTATCCCCTTGGCAAGCTCAATCTCGCCCTCCCGCGACAGGAGGGGGACGCGCCCCATCTCGCGCAGGTAGAGGCGGACGGGATCATCGGTGCGTATCTTCTCGACGTCCGACAGCGCGTCGGCGTACTCCCGGGCCAGGCTGACCTCCGCACCCGCTTTGACCGTCTTGGGCAGCTTGGCCTTGGACGTGTCCACGATGTCTATGTCCAGCTCGTCGAAGAGCATCAGGAGCTCGTCGATCTGCTCGGGGCTGACCACATCCGTGGGCAGGGCGTCGTAGAGCTCCGAGTAGGTGAGCTGGCCCTTCTCCTGGCCCAGATGGATCAGCTTCTCGATGCTCTCGCTGGCGGAGATGTCATGGAGGTTGTGCTTGGCCTCGGTGTCTTCGGACTCCTCAAGCTCTTCGTCGAAGCTGCTTTCGTCTTCGTCCTTCACGGGCTCCTCCAAACCGAACCGGTTGCCGTACCTTCAAGAGCGGGCAATGATAAGAAAATCCCGCCGGCGATACAAGGGTGATTTCAGGGGCTTTCTTGGGGATTGCAAAATTGATAACTCGCGGAACACAAACAAGTTATATATTACGCTACGAACCGCGCCACGGAAAAAAGGGCGTATTTCGGCTCACGGTAAGTATAGCCGGAGTCGAACCGAATTTCCAAGGAACCCCTTGACGTTACCCCTTTTAAGTCAACGAGATGACGTAAAAGGGCGTAAAAGGTACCGGAGGGCTCCCGGCTGGATTATGAAACGCAATGTAATTGAATGACTTGCAATGCCGCGGGTACGCCCGTCTACTCCTCCTTGACCTCCAGGGAATCAATCCGGGTCAGGAGCTTCTTATAGCGCTCCTCATCCCCCTTCCGGTACGCCTCTTTCAGCTCCGCCTTCAGTCGGATGAGATCCGCCTCGACGTTGCGGCGACGGAAAGCGGCCAGACAATCCACGAGGGCCTTCTCCCGCTCCTCCTCGTCCAGTTCCATCGCCATCACCCTGAAGAATGCCTCCCGGGCTGCCGGTTCCAGCTTCTCCGCGGCGGGACCGACGTCGGCGAGCCTCCCCGCGCCGACGGCCTCGTAAGCCAATCGAACGGCGGGTTGAACCGATTCCGGAAACTCCTCCGGTCGAATATGCTCCGCCATCCGCTTGGCCTGCTCCAGGTCGTTGAAGAGGAGGAAGAGGAGCAGCCGCACGCTATGCACGAGGGGGGCCGGCCTGACCCGTTTCGACGCGGCGCCCCGGGTGTCGGCGGTCGCCCCCCGGGTCTCGCGGACGGCGCGCCGCAGGTCTTCCCGCAGAGACAGGTTGCTCACCCCAAGTTTGTCGGCGAAGCGATCTATGAGCACGTCCCGAGCCACGCTCCCCGTGAGGACGAAGAGGTGCCCGGCCAGCTCTTCGACGAGCTTATTCCGGCCAAGGGCGTCCGCGGGGCGGTGACGGTCGAGGAGGGTTCGGACCAGGAACTCCTCTATATCCACGGACGCGTCGAGCACAGCGGACAGCGCGGCGGGACCGTCATCCCGAATCACGTCGTCGGGGTCCTTCCCCGAGGGGGGAGTGGCCACCCGCACGGTCAGGCCGGCGTTGACCAGGTGTAAAAGGGAACGGAGGGCGGCCGCCTGCCCGGCGGAATCGCCGTCGAAAAGGACGACCACGCCGTGCTCGGCGGCAAAACGGCCCAGGAGCTTGGCCTGCTCCTCGGTGAGCGCGGTGCCCAGCGGGGCCAACGCCGTGGCGAAACCGGCGCCGTGGAGATTGACGACGTCCAGGTAGCCCTCGACCAGGAGAGCCGGGGAATCGCGCAACCCCTTGCGGGCCAAATCCAGGCCGTAGAGCTCCGAGCCCTTGTGGTAGATCGGCGACTCCGGCGAGTTGACGTACTTGGGGGTATCGGGGGCGTCGGAGAGGTCCCGCCCCCCGAAGCCGATGACCCTGCCCCGGGGGTCGCGGACGGGGAAGACGAGCCTGTCCCGCAGCCGGTCGTAGAGCCCGCCAGATTTGCCACGCGTGCACAGGCCGGTCGCCAGGAGGAGCTCGGGGCGGACGCCGTCTTTGGGGAGCCGCTTGGCCAGGAAATCCCACTCGGGCGGCGCGTAGCCGAGGCCGAAGGCGGCCTGCATCTGTGCCGAAACCTTGCGCCGGGCGAGGAACTCGCGGCCCCTGACCCCGACGGACGAGGTCAGGAGGCGCTGGTAGAGCGTGGTCGCCCGCTCGAGTGTCCGGTAGGCGTCGTCCCGCTCCCCGCGGCGGTCCCCCGTCCGGTCCGCAGTCTCGCTTATCTCGACGTTGAACTTGCGCGCCAGGTGCCGCACCGCCTCGAGGAAGTCCATCTTCTCCAGCTCCATGACGAAGCTGAACACGTCGCCGCCCACGCCGCAGCCGAAGCAATGGTAGAACTGGCGCGTGGCGTGGACGTTGAAGGACGGGGTCTTCTCCTCGTGGAAAGGGCAGAGGCCGACGTAGTTCTGGCCTCGGCGCTTGAGCTGGACGTACTCACCCACCACGGCGACGATGTCGGCCGCCCGCCGGACCCGCTCGATGCTGGCGTCGTCAATGGCCACTTATTTGAGCTCCACCTCGGTGACTCCGATGCCGCCGAGCTTGGGCTCCGCCGCGGCGAAGGCCCGCGCGTGGCGGTGGTCTTTTAAAAAATCCAACACGGCGAAGCGCAGCGCCCCCGTCCCCCGACCGTGGATGACGCGGACGTTGACATGCCCGGCCAGGGCGGCGTCGTCCAGGTACTTGTCCAGAATCTCCAGGGCCTCCTCGACCCGCTTCCCCACGAGGAGCAGCTCGGGGGGGACGTAGCGGTCCGGAATCTCCGCGCTTTCGGAGTAACCAGCGGGGCGGGCGTCGGAGACCTTCGTCAATTTCCTGACGGGGACCGTCATCCGAACCGCCCCCATGGCGATAACCGCCCGGTCACCCTTTATTTCCAGGAGGTCGGAAGCGGTGCGGGTGCCCTCCAGACGCACCCGGTCGCCGACGGCGAGCTCCCCTGTATCGATCGGGGCGCGCTCCTCGGCGGTGAACCGCCGCTTCAGCTCGTCGCGCTGCCGTTTCAGCCTCTCCCGGGGGCGGGAGAGACCGGCGTCGGTGGGGGCCTGCCCCCTCTCCCGCAGACGGCGCGCCGCCTCCTCGGTCTCGTGTTCCACCCGGGCCAGCTCCTCCTCCAGGGAACGCCGGAGGGCTACCAGCTCTGCCGTCTTCCCCCCCTCGACCAGGGCGATGCGTTCGGCCGTCTCCCGACGGACGCGCTCCAGTTCCTCCATCAAGCGTCGGTTGTCATTCTCGGCGACGCCCCGGCGCCGGCGCTCGTCCTCCAGCTCGGCGATCAGGCGGTCCAGACGCAGGTACTCCTCGTCGAGGTAGCCCTCGGCCTCGGAAACCAATCCGTCGTCCAGCCCGAGGCGGCGGGCCATCTGCAGCGTGTTCGAGGCTCCCGGCGTGCCGACGCTGACCCGGTAGAGCGGGGCCAGGGTCTCGGGATCGAAGGCCACCTGGGCGTTCTCCATGCGCTCGGCCCCGTAGACGAAGCCCTTGAGGGAATCGTAGTGGCTCGTGGCCACCACCCAGGCCCCGGCGCGCTGTAGGCGGGTCAGGACCGCCATGGCCAGGGCGGCTCCCTGGTCCGGATCGGTGCCGGTGCCAATTTCATCCAGAAGGACCAGCGACCCCGGCCCCACCGCGCCAAAAATTTCGCCCAGGCGCTTGACGTGGTAGCTGAAGGTGGAGAGGTCGCCCTCCACGGACTGCTCGTCGCCGATGTCGGCCAGCACCGAGGCGCACAGACCGATGGAGGAGTCAGGGCTCACCGGAATCGGCAGGCCGCTCTGAACCATGACCGTCAGGAGGCCGAGAGTCTTGAGCGCCACGGTTTTGCCGCCGGCGTTGGGGCCGGTTATTAAAAGGATGTCATAGGTGCCGCCCAGCTCGAGGTCCACGGGCACCACCTCCTCGGCGGGGTGGTGCAACAGGAGCACGGGGTGGCGGGCCGCCAGGAGACGGGTGGGCCCGTCCTCGGTGATCTCGGGGACGGCACCGCCGAGCTTGTGCGCCAACCGACCCTTGGCCTGCGCCAGGTCCAGCCGGGCGACGAGGCCGTAATCCCGCTCAATCGTGTCAAGGCGGCTGCGCGCCAGGTCACTCAGCTCGCCGAAGAGCCGCGCTATCTCCTCCTGCTCGGCGCGGTGGAGGGCGGCCATCTCGTTGTTCTCCTCGACCACGGCCAGGGGCTCCACGCAGAGCGTCGTCCCCGACTTGCTCTGGTCGTGCACGATGCCGGTCACCCGGCCGCGGAAGTCGCGCAGGACCGGGATGACGAAGCGCCCGTCCCGCTGGGTGACGACCCGCTCACCCAGGGCCTCGTCCATCCCCGGCGAGGCGATCATCTCCAGGAGGCGGTCGTTGATTCTGCGGCGGAGCCTATCCTCGTCACGGCTCAGGCGCTTCAGGAGCGGCGAGGCATCGGGCTTGACCGTGCCGTCCTCATCGAGGACGCCGGCGATGGCGTCGCGGAGGTCGTCCAGGGGTATGATGTCGGAGACGATCGCGGCCAGACCCGGGTAGATTTCGACGTCGGGCCGTTTTTGGCGCAACCCGCCGACGACCACCGCCAGGAAGTAGAGCTCGAGCAGTGCCCCGGCATCGAGGGTCGCCCCGGGGGCGGCCAGGCTCCGAAACACGGGCCGGAGGTCCTCGTGCCGCCCGATGGGGAGGGGGGAGTCGGTCGCCAGGAGCCGACGCGCCTCGTCGGCCAGGGTCAGCCCTTCGCGGACCTCCGACGACGCGGTCGCCGGGCGCACCGCGAGGGCCAGCTCCCGACCGGCGTAGGTTTGGGTCGCGCCGGCGAGCTCCCGGAGAATCGTTGGGAAGTCCAGGAGGCCCAGGCTGAATTTCTCGAAGGCCATGCGATTTTCTTAAACCTTCAAAAAGGGCGGACGACCGCCCTTGGAGGGAAGGGAGACGGTCCGGCGGCTAGGAGAGGAGTCCGGAGAGTTCCCCAATGGCCAATTTCGTGGCCCGGCGGTAGGGGCGGCTGCGCGGGAATACGGCGGCCAGGACGTAATCCACACCGTCCACGAGGAAGAAGCGGAAGCAGTACTTCATCCCCCCCACGGACGTGGCCAGAATCTCGTCCAGCTCGACCCCGGAGGAATCCCGTCGGAGCTCGGCGATGGGAGTCTGGAGCTGAAGGGAGATGAGGTTCAGGAGGTCCACGTGCACGCCTCGGCCCCAGGAGCAGATGACGAGACCGTCCTCGCCCACCAGGGCAACCTCCTCGAAGGCCGCCTGCTCCCCGATGCGCGTCAACACCGCGGTAATACGGTCGTAGAGGCTTTCCGTCAACCCGACCTCCCTGGGGGAGACAAGGGGTAAGACAAGGGGTGTTGTCAGGGGCATAGCTCGGTTCGCTCGGTTTGCCGGGGGCGTAGCTCGCTACACTCGGTAAAGCTCGGTTAAACCCCTCGTTCCACCCTTGTCCCGCCCTTGCCGCGCAGTCTTAGAGCAGCTCCCCGCGCCCACGACGGCAAGCCGTTCGCCGGTATATATGGAAGAAGAACGGTCCCCCGGCCAGGGCCAACGCCGCCCCCAGCGGCAGGGACGGCAGACGGAGGTAAATCAGGGCCAGCCGCACGAGGTTGTCCGCGACTAATACTAGCACAGCCCCCACCAGGGCCGCCAGCGGGAAAAGACGCCGATGTCCGGCGCCGGCGGTCACGCGGACCAGGTGCGGGGCAATCAGACCGACGAAGGGGACGATGCCGGCGAATGCCGTCACCGCGGCAACGGCGAGTGACGCTGCCAGGAGAATGCCGCCTTTAGTCCTTTTCAACTCCACGCCCAGGGAGTGGGCCTGTGTCTCTCCCAGGGCCAGAGCGTCCAGGGCCGGGGCGCGCAGGAATAGGTACACCCCCGCTGCGACGACGATGAGGGTAGTTAAAAGAAGAGGCCACCACTCCACGTAGGGGGTGGATAAATCACCCAGGAGCCAGGCCAGCACGGCCCCCTGGCTGAATATCGGCAGCCAGGCCAGGATGACCAGAATCACGCCCGACAGGGTGGCGTTGGTCACCACGCCGGCCACGATGAGCCCCGAGCGCGACCCTCTCTCCCGCCCGGTAAGGCCCCAGACGACGAGCGCCGCCCCGAGACCCCCGGCGAAGGCGAAAAGCTGGCGGCCGAGGCAGCCCAAGAGCCCCGCGCCGATACCGAGGAGCGCCGCGAGAGCGACGCCCGTCCCGGAGGAGGGTCCGTCCGAGGCGCAGGACGAAGATGCCCGTCAGCAGGGGGTCGGTTCCCGTAATGAGCCCGGACAGGTTTTCGGGACCCAGACCCGGACCCACAAAAAGCCCGACGAAGAGCCCGCCCACGCCGAGAACAACGAGTAACGAAGCGAAGCGGGTTACGCCCCAGCGAAACACCACGGATGCGCTGCCGTCCATACGCGGTGGATACTACGGGCCGTCGGTGCGTCAAGTCAAGGGTTGCGCCTTCGGCCGTGAGCTATGGATCACCGAATATGGAAAACCAAGGCATCGGGCCTTGGTAGGTGAAGTCGTGCCGCAGCCGTGCCGCGATTTTCCGCTCAACCGCTCAGAAGGTTCAGAAGATTCTTCAGCTTTCTCTCCCGTGAGAGTTTCCGGTGGTTGAATTTCCACGTGTACTCGGCGAGGTACAGTGGAAGGCGGTTGTAGCGGATGCCGCCCCTCCCGACGAGATTTTCCCGGAGGTAGCACCAGAAGTTCGAGAGCAGCTCTATTTGACCTTCTACTCCAACCTGACACACCTCGTACGCGTACCCGTCTTCGGGTTCGTCCTGGGGTGCCCACCGCGCGATGGACAGGGAAACGGGTTCCGATTTCAATTTCGCGAGAAGAAGAGATTTGCCGTCCGCAGGCAGCGCCGTTGCATAAACCGTCTTGTTATGCCCGATAATAACAAAGAGAGGACGATTATGCGTCTTCTCCAGCGGAAAAGCGCACGAAACGCCCTCAAGGACCTCTTTCGTATGACTTGTTAATATACCGAGCATGGATTTTGTGATTTCCCGGCGGAGGACCGACAAAGCTCGCAGCACGCGGCGCCTTTCTATATGCGTCTCGGTGGAAATATAATTACTGCTTTTATCATTAATAAAATGCCGAATAACCGCTACCCACTGCTCGTTACGCAACCGCAACGGGAGCCGGTCCGGTTTCCACTCGTACCGGCACGCGCTGCACATGAATTTATCCCTGCGGACACGGTAAAGTTTACCGTTTCCACACCGGGGACATATGCTATTGGAAATCATCATCATACGAGTGGCTGAACTGGAACTATGTCAATATGATACAAATAGCTCGACACCGATTTCGGATATTATATTAAAGTTATCCAAGTGTCAACTATTGTCTCCCTTGACAAAGAAGACGCCCGCTGGTAGCTTTTACGGTTTACCTAAGTGCAACTAACGTACCAGGAGACGGTGTGTCCAACTTCCAACTCGTCACCGATTACGTCCCCAAGGGGGACCAGCCCGTGGCCATCGCCGAGCTCGTGAACGCGCTCGGGGAGGGCAAGAAGCACAACGTGCTCCTCGGCGTCACCGGCTCGGGCAAGACCTTCTCCGTGGCCAACGTGGTGGCGCAGGTCAACCGCCCCACCATGGTCATCAGCCCCAACAAGACCCTGGCGGCCCAGCTCTACTCCGAATTCAAGACTCTCTTCCCCTACTCGGCCGTAGAATATTTCGTCAGCTACTACGACTACTACCAGCCCGAGGCCTACATCCCCTCCACCGACACCTACATCGAGAAGGACTCCTCGATCAACGAGCAGATAGACAAGCTGCGCCTGTCGGCCACCGCCTCCCTCTTGAGCCGGCGCGACGTACTGATCGTGGCATCCGTCTCCTGCATCTACGGCATCGGCACCCCCGAGGACTACGAGGCGATGAGCGTGAAGCTCTTCGCTCACGACCACTTCGAACGGGAAGAGCTTCTGGAAAAGCTCGTGGACATCCAGTACACGAGAAACGACATAGACTTCAGCCGGGGGCACTTCCGCGTGGCCGGCGACATCGTGGACGTCTACCCGGCCTACGGCGACACCGGCCTGCGCGTCGAGTTCTTCGGCGACGAGATAGACCGGCTGTCGGTCATAGATCCGCTCACGGGGAACCGGATAAACGACCTGGCGACGATGACCGTATTCCCCGCCCGACACTTCGTCAGCCAGACGTGGCGCCTGGAACGGGCGATACGCTCCATTGAGGAGGAGCTCGACGAAAGGCTCCAGGTTCTGTTGAAGGAAAATAAGCTCCTCGAAGCCCAGCGCCTGGAAAGCCGCACCCGCTACGACCTGGACATGCTGCGCGAGGTGGGCTACTGCAACGGCATCGAGAACTACTCCCGCCACCTCACCGGCCGACCGCCGGGCAGCCGCCCCAACGTCCTCATTGATTTCTTCCCCAAGGACTGGCTCCTGGTCATTGACGAAAGCCACGTGGCCCTGCCCCAACTCCACGGGATGTACTTGGGCGACTACTCGCGCAAGAGTACGCTGGTGGATCACGGCTTCCGCCTGCCCTCGGCCCTGGACAACCGCCCCCTGAAGTTCGAGGAGTTCGAGAGCCTGGTGAACCAGGTCATCTACACCTCGGCCACACCCAGCTCCTACGAGCTGGAGCAGGCCGCCCTGAACGGCATCGTCACCGAGCAGATAATCCGCCCCACGGGCCTCGTGGACCCCGAGATCCAGGTCCGGAGCTCCGACGGGCAGATTGACGACCTCATGGCGGCGATCCGGGAGCGGATAGCCATGGGCCACCGGACCCTGGTGACCTGCATGACCAAGCGCATGGCCGAGGATTTGGCCGATTACCTCTCCGAGGCGGGCATCACCTCGCGCTACCTGCACTCCGATATCGACACCATCGAGCGGGTGGAGATAATCCGGGGCCTCCGGCTTGGCGAGTTCGACGTCCTGGTGGGAATCAACCTCCTGCGCGAGGGGCTGGACTTGCCGGAGGTCTCCCTAGTGGCGATTCTGGACGCGGACAAGGAGGGTTTCTTAAGGAACGCGCGGAGCCCGATACAGACCATCGGCCGCTGCTCCCGCAACGTCAAGGGCCGCGTGATCATGTACTGCCGCGACGGCAAGCCCAGCGGCGCCATGCGCGAGGCCATCGGGGAGACCGAGCGCCGCCGCGACATCCAGCGGGCCTACAACGAAAAGCACGGCATCGTGCCCAAAACCATCGTCAAGACCATCGAGGCGGTGCGCGCCGGGACCCTCGTCGCCGACTCCCGGACCACCGAATCGGAGCACGCCAGGGGTGTCGAGCGAATGGAGCAAGCCATGTCGCAACTGGACACCCTGGAGCGCATCCGCCAGCTCGAGCAGGAGATGCTGGTGGCTGCGGAGAGCCTGGAGTTCGAGAAAGCGGCCGCCATGCGCGACCGCATCAAGGCCCTGACCAAGGAGCTGGAACAGAAAACCTGATCGAAGGGGGAAACCATGCGAAACGAAGCGAAGCGAGTTATGCCCCGGCAAATCGCCGCAATACTACTCACATACCTGCTGTTCCTGGCCTGCGAGGAGACGCCCGCGCCGTCCATTGACGGGCTCTGGGAGGGCGCCATCACCGTCCAGGGCGCGGAAATCGGCTTTTCGGTCAAATTCGCCACCGTGGACGGGGAGCTGACCGCCACCATGGATATCCCGGAGCAATTCGCATACGGGCTGCCCCTGCAGAACGTCGCCTTCGACGGGAGCCGCGTTCACTTCGAGCTGGACTCCCCCGCCGGACTGGCGACCCACGAGGGGACGCTCGCGGACGACCGGATTTCCGGCGTATTCAAGCAGGGCGGCGCCGAGGGCGAGTTTTACCTGGAGCGCGTGGTGCCCGAGGAACTGCCCTACGACACCCAGGAGGTATCCGTCGAGGCCGGTCCCGGGGTGACCCTGGCCGGGACGCTCTCGCTCCCGCGGACCGAGGGGCCCCACCCCGC